>JBDTOW010000104.1:0-8739 GCA_039933075.1 Verrucomicrobiota bacterium
TCACCATGCCGGGCATGTCCGGTGAGAAGCTGGCGGTCGCGATTAAAGAGAAGTTGCCACAGCAGGTGGTCGTCATGGTGTCCTCTTATGGGGAAGTAGTGGACCGGAGCCAAAAGGACCAGTTGTCCGTTGACTTCATTCTGACCAAACCCTTCGACATGCGAACCCTGAGAGAACTCGTAATGCAGGCCGCGACGAAAACGACAAAGTAGCACCTTCTTCGAATTTCCAATTAGAATCGACTCCTACGGTGACATCGCGATTTGCTCGGTAACCGGGAAAATCTGCCCGGAGAACAATACGCCCGCAAGGAATTGGGTTCTTTCGACTTGCTGACGCTTCCCGTGCTACTAACCTCCATCTCGGAAACCAAAAACTTGGTCTCGAAACACCGCGCGCCATGAGCCCCCTCGATTCAACGACTCTGAACCTGCTCTGGCATGACGCCGATGCGCGTGAAGTGCGGCTTCGCCAAATCATCACCGAACGCCTCGCCGTCAAGCCGCCGCCCGCGCCCGATGACCAAATCGTCGCGACCTACTTTTTCGCGTTGCGAAGTTGGAGCCTTGAACACGCCGCAAAGGAAATCAGCTACCACGCGACGAGCGGCACGAAGGACATCCCGATCGGCTCATTGATCGAACAGTGCACGGGCACGGCGGTGGGCGTGCACGCATTCGACACGACCGGCCGGCTGGGTCTGGTGCACATGGCTTACCCGCTGAAGATGCTGCTCCAACCCGACGGCCACCTTACTTCAACCGATATCCTTCACACGGTGGCCGGGGCTATTATCTTCGACATCTACGAGAACCAGGACGTGAGCCTGGTCGCGCTGCAAATTCCAGAGAAAGTTCTGCGCACGTTTCCCGGTCCGGCACACGGCCCTCGTGGGATCCGGGCGCTGACAAACTGGGACAATTACGTTCATCCGGGATCCAGCCAACAGACCAACTACCAGCAAGATGCTGGCAGCACGTTTCAACCTGCCTTCGGCACAATTCTTAAGCCCACCGCGGGTATCACGCCTGACACCGTCGGCGCGCTGGTTGAAGAAGCTGTCGCTTGTCCGCTGTTCCTCTTCGTGAAGGAAGACGAGAATCTTTATCCCCGTCTCGACTATTCTCCGGTGAAGGAACGGGCTCGCCGGGCCGTCGAGGCCATCCGGCGCGCCGAGGATAAGCGCGATGGAAAGGGCCTTATCTTCGCGCCGCACATTACCGGCGCACCGCATGAGATACTGGAGAATGTCAACGCGGTAGTCGAAGCCGGGGCTACTGGTGTGATGCTCAGTGAGAGTTTTGCGGGCGGCACTGTGCGGATAGTCCGCGAAGCGACGAAACATTTGCCGGTGCCGCCCGCCATTTACGGCCACAACGCGGGAATTGGATTGAAGACGCGCGGCGGCATCTGGCGCGACGTCATCGACTTGCTCGCACGGCTCGATGGCATTGACTTTCGCCAGACGGCGCCGCTCCGCAAGGGCACACCGTTCATTTATCCATACGGTGACGAATGGCTGGCCTCCGAACGCGTGCTCACACAGTTCTTGCCCGGGATCAAACCGGCGATGATCGCACGCGCGGGCGGCCTCGACCAGGGCAACATCATCCTGAACCTCGCGGACGCCGAACAACGCGGCCTGAGCGAAAGCATCCTGTTCCTCGCCGGCTCCGCGATTAACTCGATCACGAACGCGAACGGTAAACCCGATCCGAAACTCGGCGCCGAAGCGATGCAGCAGGCGCTTGAAGTGCATCGCAGCGGCAAGTTGCGCGGCGTGGCATCAGAGGAACATCTCGGGGCACTGATCGCCTTGGCGGAACGAAGAAAATTAAAAGCGCTGTGCGAGGCGCTGCGGCAACGTTATCCGGATGCGATCAAATGAAATCGAGTCGTACCGGCTGCTCCATCCCTTGCAACCTCTGCGGCGCCGTTGAGGTTGTCGAGCTTGGCTGTAAAGACCGCGACGGCCAACCGCTGCGCACGGTGATTTGCCAGGAATGCGGCCTGGTGTGGACCGATCCACGGCCACGCGAGGAGGCGATCAAAAAGTTTTACGCGGAGGAATATCGCGTGCGGTATAAGGGCACATGGCAGCCCAAGCTCAAACACGTTTATCGCGGCGGATTAGTGGCGCGGGCACGCTATTTCACGTTGCGAAGTTTCCTCAAATCGCAAGATGCAATTCTGGACGTGGGCAGCGGCGGGGGCGAACTCGTTTACCTCCTGCGCGGCCTCGGCTACAATGCACGCGGGATCGAACCGAACGAAGGTTACGCCCGTTATGCGAAGGATGAACTTCAGTTGCCCATCGCCATCGGTTTCTTCAAGGAACTGTCGTTGTCGGAGCAGGTCTACGACGTGATCACGCTCTATCATGTGTTGGAACACCTCGAGGATCCGTTCGGCACCATCGCCGGCCTGCGGCCCATGCTCAAGCCTGGGGGCCACCTCGTCATCGAGGTGCCCAACGTAGAAGGCACCTGCGGCGAGCCGGCCAATCGCTTCCACATCGCGCACCTTTACAACTTCAATCCCGCGACGCTCGGAGCATTGTCTCGCAAGGCGGGCTATACGGTGCGCGAAACCAGTATCTCCAGCGACGGCGGCAACGTAGCGGTGTTCCTGCAAACGGCCGGTGAGCCGTCCAGCTTTGACGGTCGCATTCAGGGCAACCGGGATCGAATTGTCGGAATCCTTGCCCGCCATACCAAGCCGCGTCATTATCTCTCGGCCCGCCGCTATGGCCGGGCGCTACGCAAGGCGGCACGCGTCTTCGATGAATGGCGCGTGACCAGACGCTTTCGCAGCCGCGCGGCCATCCTGGATGCGACGGTCGCACACGTGAAACAGGAAGCGGCTGCAAGCGCAATCTGATTCACTCATGAAGAAGGAATCCCGTCTCCTCCGTCTAGGCATTCTCGGCTGCGGTCCGATTTCGCAAATTGCCCACTTCGATGCGGCGAAAAAGGCGCGCAACGTTGAGCTCACCGCTGTTTGCGATCTTGCGGATGATCTGCGTGAACGGATGACCACGCTGCACCAACCGCGCTTTGGTTATCGCGACTACGACGAGATGCTCGCGAACCCGCAGGTGGAAGCTGTCCTCATCGGTGTAGCGGATCAGTTTCACGTGCCCCTCGCACTCAAGGCGATCGCGGCGGGGAAGCATGTGCTCGTGGAAAAACCGCTCGGGGTGACCCTCGAGGAATGCGAGGAACTGCGCCGAGCGCTGGAGCAGAGTAGGGCAGGCGGGACGCCTGCCCGCCCCGGGCGCAACGTGCGTGAACCAGGATCTGAAAACACGGTCGAGACGACCCAAGGGGCAGGCGGGACGCCTGCCCTACGTTCACCGAAACTTGTTTTTCAAATCGGCAACAACCGGCGTTTCGATCCGGGCATCGCGTTCGCGCGGAAGTTCATTCAGGAGGAAATCGGGGCTCTGCTCGCGTTCAAGGCGTGGTACTGGGACTCGATTTATCGTTACACAATGACCGACAATCTCCAGCCGATCCCGATGACAAGCCCGGTCGCGTGCAAGCCTGCGAATAATCCGAAAGCCGACAAACCCCGCTACTTTATTCTTACCCACGCAAGCCATCTCGTGGACACCGCGCGCTTCCTGGCCGGCGAGATCATGAGCGTACGAGCGCGGTTGATCGAGCGCTTCGGCGCGTATTGTTGGTATGTCGATGTCGAGTTTTCCAACGGTGCGCTCGGCCATCTCGACCTCACCATCCCGGCACGCGGCGATTTCGAGGAAGGCTTCCAAATTCAAGGCGAACACGGGAGCATTAAGGGTCAGGTATTTTTGCCGTGGTATCATAAAACGAGTATCGTCGAATGTTTCTCGACCAAAGACGGCCAATACCGCCGTCCCATCGGTGAGGACGCCTACACCTATAAACTCCAACTTGAGAGCTTCGCTGATACTATCTTGAACAGCGCCCCGCAACATGGCGGGAGCCTCGACGACGGCGTGGCGGCGATGCGGGCGATGGTGGCGATCGCGCGCTCGGTCGAAAGGGGAGAGTGGGTTCGATTGGCGGATGTGAAAGGCGGCGTCTGAAAGCCCGAAAGCCGAATTCCGAATGTCGAAAGATCGCCGAATGACGAAACTCCAAAGAACTTCGGCTCTTAGCTTCTTTTCGGGTTTCGAGCCTGCTTCGGAGTGGGTCATTGGTCCTTCGTAATTCCCATGACCCTCGGCATCTTTGCCAAGACGTTCGCCCGTCCTTCCGTTGAGGAGGTTTTCGACAGTGTTGCGCACTACGGTTTGCGCTGGGTGCAATTCAATTTCGCCTGCGCCGGATTGCCCAGCATGCCGGATCAGCTCAACCCGGAGCTACTCGACCGCATTCGTCGCGCGGCGACCGGACGCCAGGTCGCAATCGCGGCCGTGTCCGGCACATTCAACATGATTCACCCGGACAAGCTCCAGCAGCGCGAGGGAATTTGGCGTTTGCGAGTGCTGGCTTCCGCCTGCTCAGAGATCGACGCACCAATCATCACTCTTTGCACCGGCACGCGTGACCTCGAGAATATGTGGCGGCGACATCCGGATAACGATCTTGCGGATGCGTGGCTGGATTTGGTGGGCGCGATGAGTCAGGCGGTGACGATTGCGGAGGAGTTCAACCTGACCCTGGGGATTGAACCGGAAGTCGGAAACGTGGTTGACTCGGCACCGAAGGCGCGCCGGCTGCTGGACGAGATACAGTCGCCGCGACTCAAGATTGTCATGGACGGCGCGAACCTTTTTCATGCACACGAGCTCCCGCGAATGCGGGAGATTATGGATGAAGCGTTCGAATTGCTCGGCCGCGACATCGTGCTTGCGCACGCGAAGGAGCTGGGCGTGGACGGTCATGCGGGCGGCCTCGCGCTTGGCTCTGGGGTCCTGGATTGGGATCATTATCTTGCGTTGTTGATCGAGGCGTACTACAAAGGGCCGCTCATCATGCACGGAATTGACGAACGGGACATCACGGCAAGCGTTAACTTCTTGCGGCAACACTTGCCAACGACCGGTTGCGATTAGCGGAATATTCCTTTACAGTCGCGCTATTGTGATTATTCGCAAATGCCCAAGCTGACCCACGACCAGATCGAGTTCAACTACCGGGACAATGGTTCCGGCATCCCATTCGTTTTCCAACATGGCCTTGGCGCCGACGTGAACCAGACCTTTGGGATTTTCCGACCACCTTCCGGCTTCCGTTTGCTTTCCTTTGACTGCCGTGCTCATGGCGAGACGCGGCCAGTAGGCAATCCGGAGAAAATTGGCATCGCTGCTTTTGCCGATGACCTGGGAGCGCTAATGGATTGCTTGAAGATTGAGCGAGCGATCATTGGCGGAATTTCAATGGGGGCGGCGATAGCGTTGAATTTCGCACTGCGATTTTCGGAGCGTGCCATGGGTCTTGTTCTCTCGCGTCCCGCGTGGCTGGATGGTCCGCGTCCGGACAACGTGACCGTGTTCGCACAGATTGCACAGTTGATTCGACAACACGGTGCGCGGCGTGGACGCGAGGAATTTCTCAAATCGGACACATATGCGAAAATTCGGAGTGAACTTCCGGATACCGCTAATTCGTTGTTGAATCAGTTTAATCATCCGCGCGCGGAGGAGACGGTAGTAAAGCTGGAGCGGATCCCGGGGGATGCGCCAAATCGCGACCTGGGGGAGTTGGCGCGGATTCGTGTTCCGACCCTTGTGCTGGCTAACCGGCTGGATCCCATTCACCCATTCGAATACGGTGAGGTCCTGGCGCGCTCAATCCCCGGTGCCGAATTCAAAGAGATAACCTCCAAGTCGGTGAGCATCGAGCGGCACGAATCGGAAGTGCAACATGCGGTCGCCGATTTCCTGGAACGACGCTTCGCGATTCGGTTGAATGGCTAAATGAGTTGCCGGGTAATGTGGCGAAGAGCATGCCAACCTGAAATCAGGGCGATACTTGGGGATACTTGCCGGCACGCTCATTTTTCATTTAACTCGTGTTGTTGAACCAGGTAATTGCTATGCTCAAGTGCTCCACTTCTCTCTGGTCCGCTGACCTCACGAATCTCGCTGCCGACATGAAACGCGTCGAGCCGTACTCCGAGCGCTTCCATCTCGACGTCGCCGACGGGCATTACGTAAAGAACATGCTCTTCTTTCCGGATTTGGTGGCGCAACTGCGCAAGCACACCAGGCTGCCGTTTGAAGTACACTTGATGGTCACCGATCCGATCGGCTGGATTGATCCGTTCGTCGAGTCCGGAGCAGATGTCTTCATTTTCTGTTTCGATTCCACGAATAACCCCGGCGAGATCTTGCGTGCGATCAAGGCCCACGGCAAACAGGCGGGTGTCTCATTGCTGATCACGGAGTCCGTGGACCTGCTCGCACCGTACTGGGATGACGTGGATATCGTGACGATAGTCGGAACCGCGATGGGTATCAAAGGCGCGTCCCTGGATGCGAGGGTGCCCGGAAAGATCCGACGCGCCCGGGAAATCATTGATCAGCGCGGACTAAAAGTTGAGATCGAAGCCGATGGTGGGATTCGGCGCGAGACCGTTGCCTCACTTCATGCTGCTGGAGCGGATTACATCGTGCCCGGCTCGCTCATGTTCAAAGAAGATCCGCGCACGATGCGGGAATGGCTGGTGTCGCTGTAAAATGACGAAGCTCGAACCTGAAATGACGAAAGATGCACGAATGTCAAAGCCCGAAGAGACTTCTCATCCTGCCTTTGTCATCCGAGCTTGGGTATTCTTTCGGACTTCGGCATTCAGATCTCGGTCGTAAGCCAATGAAGAGAGTGTTCGACGTCCTCGGACTCGGTTGCACCGCAGTGGACGATCTGATTTATGTGGACGCTTATCCCCCCTCTGACGTGAAAGTGCGCACCCAACGGCGCGAACGACATTTCGGCGGCTTGACCGGTACGGCGCTCGCGACTGCATCCCGCCTGGGCGCGCGCTGTGCCTACGCCGGCGTGCTGGGGGTGGACGATTGTTCCCGCTTCGTGCTGAGGAGTCTGCAGCGAGAAGGGATAAATCTGGACCACGTTATGCACCGCACTGGCGCTGGCCCGGTGCAATCATTTATCGTCGTGGACCAAACGCACAAGACGCGCAATATTTTTTTTGATGTAAATCGTCCGATTGGCGCGCACCCGAAATCGCCATCGAAGGAGGTCATTCTTTCAGCCAAGGTCTTGTTCGTGGACATTTACGGGATGCAGGGGATGATTCGTGCTGCCCGCATTGCTCGCGCCGCAGGAATTCCGGTGGTGGGCGATTTCGAGCGAAGCGACGTGCCGCGCTTCAGCGAACTGATTCGATTGGTCGACCATTTGATTTTGCCGAACGACTTCGCCTGCACGCTTGCCGGCACGAAACACCCCGCTGCGGCGGCGGAGAAGTTGTGGACGGTGTATTCGCACACCCGCGGGGGTGGAAGCGTGGTTATTGTGACTTGTGGCGGTGGAGGGTGTTATTGTTTTCATCAAAAAAACAGAAGAGCGGAGCATTGGCCGGCGTTCAAAGTCAAAGCACTCGACACGACTGGGTGCGGTGATGTTTTTCATGGGGCCTACGCCGCGGCTCTGGCCAGTGGAATGGAACTAGAAGAACGCATTCCCTTCGCGACGGCCGCCGCCGCGCTCCGAGCCGCCCGGCACGACGGACAAGCCGGAATCCCAAGCCGGCCCGCCGTGGAAGCGTTACTGCGAAAAACGAAGTAAACGGGGGAACCTCCGCGACTTATGCCAGGGTTCACGGTCAGACCACGACAAAAATAAACGCTGGAGCCATGCTGAACCGCCGAGCGCCTCGAACGCACGGGCGTGGGCAAAAAGCTATTCCTACGATTATCTCAACGTTGCTGAACCATGAGGGTTGGTTAATCCTCGCTGACAACTTGCGCGGGCATCGCAGATGAATACGGATTCGCTCACTTCGGAACTGGAATACGCACTGTCGCAGATTCCCGTCCTCGACATTCACACCCACCTCGTCGGCGGCAACCTTGGCGCGCGCGGCTTGCACGACGTGCTGCTTTACCACATGGTGGTGAGCGATCTCTATTCGGCAGGCTGTCCGAGCGGCGCACGGTTGACCCAATATCCGGGCTGGCCTGGAGAGTCGGAAGCGCACGCCCGTCTTACGGAAGCGCTGCCGTTTCTTCCGCACATCCAGAACACGAGTTCCTGGTGGGGCGTGAAGATCATCCTTGCGGATCTTTACGATTGGCGCGAGCCCATCACTCTCGACAACTGGCGCATGCTCGACGCGCTCATTCGCGAACGGGCCGACGATCGTAGATGGCACTACTCGATTCTTGACCGGCTGAACATCCGTCGCACCGGCACCGAGATTGCCCGACGCGGCGGGGGCGAAGACGACCCTCGTTTGCAATACGCGCTGGAATGGGCTTTTTTTACCCGCTGCCAGTGGGGCGAGTTCGATACCGCTCTTTATGAGTTGGAACGATGCTGGGGGCGCAGTCCGGAGAGTCCCTCACCCATTGGTGTGGATGGGCGTCCGTCGAGCGAACGTACCATTCACTCGCTGGCGGACGTACACGCGGCAGCCGCCCATTACGTGGACAGCATCCCGTACGGAGAAGTTCTCTCCACCGCGACGCACATTTCCACGGACATTCATTACCGCGAAGTGAGCGACAATGAGATGGAAGCGGCGTTATTGCGCCGCGCGAAAGCGGGGCCGGTCGAACGCGACATT
>JBDTOW010000105.1:0-8723 GCA_039933075.1 Verrucomicrobiota bacterium
GACCATTCCGAGGTGCTGGTTATTCAAGATAAGCGCTTTCGCGGCAATCTTTTCAATATGCGCCGTGGCCAGCTCCTGGATATTCATCAAAAAAGAGCCGTCGCCGTCGATGTCGATCACCTGCTTGTCCGGACAGGCAACCTTGGCGCCGAGCGCTGCTGGATACCCGTAACCCATCGCGCCCAGGCCGGCGCTGGTCAGCAACTGGCGCGGGAACTTGAATTTATAATATTGGCCAGCCCACATCTGATGCTGGCCTACACCCGTCGTCAGAATCGCTTCGCCCCGGGTCAATTCATACAACATCTCAATCACCATCTGGGGCAGGATCACTTCGTCTGCCTGCCCACCCATGTGATCCTTCATGTGTTGGGACTTGAGCACTTCATCAGTCACCCGGTAGCTGAGGGGAGCCTTGGCCTTCCATTCGGCAATCTGCTGGTGCCAACGCGCAAATTTCTTTTGAATCGGCCGCTTCTTGATCATCTCGTTCAAACGAGAGAGTGCATATTTAATGTCGCTCTGGATCGCCAGATGGACTTTGCGATTCTTGTTGTGTTCGGAAGAATCGATGTCGATGTGGACGATCGTGCCGGTCTCGCAAAATTTCTCCACCTTGCCCGTAACGCGGTCGTCGAAACGCACCCCAAAGGCCAAAAGCAAATCAGCGCCATCATTAATCTTTACCATCGCATCCGTCACTTTCGCGCGGTGCTGGAACTCGCCGCTGACCGCCCAGTTGGCGTATGCCGTGCCGTGCATGCCGAGCCAGCGCAGCGAGAGCACGTCAGTTTCCGGAAAGGCGCCGCAGCCCATGATCGTGGTGGTCACAGGAATCTGTGTTGCTTCGGCAAATCTGCGCAATTCGTCACTGGCATTGCCGCTGATGATCCCACCGCCACAGTAAAGGACCGGGCGCTCGGATTTCTCGATCAACCCAATGATTTCATTGAGTTCGAGATCGCCGGCTTTGGGTAACGGGTTGTAGCCGCGGATCTGCACCTCTTTTGGAAATACTGGTTGGGTCATGGTCTGCTGAATGTTCTTTGGCACATCCACCACCACCGGCCCGGCCCGGCCGGTTTGCGCGATATAAAACGCTTCTTTGATGACGCGCGGGATTTCGTTCACATCAGTGACCAGGTAACTGTGCTTGACGATCGGAAGCGTCAGCCCAAAGAAATCGGTCTCCTGAAATCCGCCTTTGCCGATCATGTGCTGAGGCACTTGCCCGGTGATCGCCACCAACGGAATGGAATCCATGTACGCGTCGGCGATGCCCGTGACCAGGTTGGTCGCGCCGGGACCACTGGTGGCCATGCAAACGCCCGCTTTGCCAGTGGCTCGGGCATAACCCTCGGCCGCGAACGCACCACCTTGTTCGTGACGAGGGAGAATCGTGCGAATCTTCTTCGATCTCGTGAGCGCCTGGTGAAATTCCATGCTCGCGCCGCCGGGATAAGCGAAAATCGTATCAACGCCTTCGCGCTCCAGGCAGGCGACGAGGATATCCGCTCCCATCATGGTGGGTCCCAACTCGGCACGTTGCGCCCGTGGGGCAGTTTTAATCTTTGCGGATGCCGTTGTTTTGCTCATAACTTTTTGCGGTTCCGTCCGGCGACCGTGGGTCAAAGAAAAAACCCACGGCCGTTGCCAGCCGTGGGTTCCTATCGAAATTCAATTCAACTTCGACAAGACGCCACGGCGTCGCCTACGACGACAACGACCAGCAGTGCAACTTGTCGAATTCCATCAATCATTGAGGTGAGTATAAACAGCAGACCGCGCTCCGGTCAAGCGCGGATTCACTCGCAGCGAACTCTGAATAATCCATTTCGTTTCGTCAGTGGCTCAAGGCGCGGTAGAAGTGGTGGCTTCCACGGTCTGGAGCCGGATTAGTTCACTGCCGCACAGCGCGGTAGAAGCGAGCGGGTGTACCCGCCAGACTTGGGTCGGTGTAGTCGATGCTGGCACCGCTCGTCGCGTTGGTTTGCACTGGCATCCAGCTTCGGAGGTCAGTCGAGGATTCGATGACCACCGTTTGGCCGGGCCGGATGGTTACGCCGAGGCGCACTCCGCCGTTGTTCAGCTTGGTAATGGAATCGAATCGGGGCACGCCATCTCCGTTCAAGCGCGCGAGGCCAATAGCGGGAAGGCCATTGACACTCGTGAAGTAGCCGCCGATGAGCACCTGGCCATCTGGCTGGAGCGCGAGTGTCATGATGGTGGCTCGGCTGCCTAGGAGAACCACTGGCCCCTCCATTGGACCCCACAATCCTGCGCCCACATCAAACGTGGCGTCCTCGGACCCATCGGTGTTGAGTCGCGCAATGAGTCTGCGCGCGAAGGCAGTGTCGATATCGCCCCGGTAGCTGGCGAAGCTCCCTCCGCCAATGAGAATCTTTCCGTCGGCTTGCGGAAGGATCGCGGTCGGGCCTCCCACGCCCCCTCCGGCAAGCTCCCATGAAATGAAAGTCGGATCTTGGGATCCGTCCGCGTTAAGTCGAATGAGGCCGGGATGGACTTGCCCGTCTTTCGAGTCGGGAAAGAGGTGAGTGATCAAGAGTTTCCCATCAGGCTGAAGTGCCATCACCGAAGATCGATCAGCTACGGATGAACTCGGAGCGAAGCTGCCGTCCCGCGAACCGTCCGCGAGCAGGCGACTGAGTTGTGCGCGATTCTGATTTAACCGGGAGTTGTACGCGAGTGTGAGCAGCCTGCCATCAGGCTGAACCAGGACGGACAATAGAGTGTCATTCGGTTCGATGATTGGATGAAAAATCGGATCGAGAGAACCATCCTGGTTGAGGCGGGCCAGATGTTGCGCCACGGCGCCATTCGTGACGATGAAGCGGCCGTAGATGATGACCTTGTCCGGTGGCTGCAAAATGGCGCCGTAAAGTCCGCCGATCGGGAAGAATGGTGCCACAAAACCTGGATCGTGCGAACCATCGGAATTCAAACGCACCAGACCGGTATCGCTTTGCACCAGGATTTTTCCATCAGGCTGCAAAAGCAGGGAGTTGGAATAGAGGAAATCCTCCGGAAACACGGTGTGAAATCCCGGATCGACCGAACCGTCGGCATTCAAACGTATCGGAGGTTGACGACGACAGTCTGAGTCCAGCAAAAGAATCTTTCCATCCGGTTGTACTACAAGACGCGTAACGCCGGGGGGAAAGCCAAAACCGCCACAAAAGTAATTCGTGTCCAGCGGCGAATGGAAACTGAAATCAAAGCTGCCTGGGCGTTCATCGTCCACGATGGTGAGCGACGCTTGCGCGAGGCCCAGGGCCGCTCCGCCCGCGGGATCGCTCAAGGTCAGTTGAACGGTCTCATCCTTTCCAACCAGCAAGTCATCGATCAATGGCACCGTGAATGTCTTGCTCCGTTCGAATGGCGCGAAGTTGAGCGTCCCGGTTTGAGCTTGATAGCGTTGCCCGGCTTTCGCGGTGCCGTCGGCCGTGGCGTAGTTCACAGAGGCAGCGGCGCGAATGTCGCCCGTGCGATCCACCGAAATGACGGCCGCGCCTGCCGGCTCGCCCGCCGCGAAATACGACGAACGAAACTCAATGCCGGCGTGTTGGAGGTCGCCGCTGACGCGGGCGAGGTTCGGTGCGTAATGACCATTGATCGAATGGAACCCACCGCCGATCAGGATCTGACCGTCGGGTTGGACAGCGATGGCATAGACTCCTGGCCTTCCGTAGTCGTCAAACGAAGAACCGAAGGTGCCGGCATCGAAGGTCGGGTCGAGCGATCCGTTCGGATTGAGCCGGGCAATGAATGGCTGATGGGGACCGTCGAACCGGCCGAAACTGCCACCCAGGAGAAGCTTGCCATCGGGTTGCAGGGCCAGAGTCATGACACCGCTGTATTCGTCTTCAACCCCGCCTGAATTACCGTGCTGCGCGATGGTCCCAGCATCCAAGCTCTTGTCCAGAGAACCATCCGTATTCAGCCAGGCTAAGTTTCGCCGTGGAATCCCACCGACAAAACCGAAGCTTCCACCCACGACTATTTTTCCACTTGGAAGCAACTGGAGCGCTTCGAGGAAGACCTCATTGTCCGTCGTTGCGGGTTCAAACTTGTCTGGCTGAAAGCTTAAATCAACGGTCCCATCCGGGTCCAAGCGCACCAGGTCAACGATGCGTCGACCATTGATAGAAGTAAGCTCGACCTTGATCAGGATTTTACGGTCAGCTTGCAATCGGATCAAATTCACCGGGTTCGCGATTGTGTTCCCGAGATTAAACCCTGCATGGAAACTGGCGTCCGATGAACCATCGGGATTGAAGCGTTGCAGCCAGCTCCCTTTATTGTCGGCGCCACTGACAAGAATCTTGCCGTCCGCTTGCAATGCCAGCGCATAGAAGTCAGATAGGGCGTTGAGAGCGGGAGCAAAGTTCGTATCGAGGCTGCCATCGTCATTTAGCCGGGCCAAACCGCCGCTCGCCACGCCGCTCGCGTTGGTAAACGGCCCAGCAATGACGATCTTGCCGTCCTTCTGCAACAGAAACAGGACTAAGCTCTGATCAGAAGCAAAACTCAGCCGTGCATTGAATGTGGAATCAAGCGAACCATCCGCATTCAGCCGCGTAATGGTCTGGTTATTTATTCCGAGCACCTTGCCGTCCGGTTGCAAGGTCAGCGCGCTCAACCCAATACTCGGATTGAAACTGGTGTCGGGGCTAAAGAGCGTTTGGCCATCTTGGATTTGGATCAACGCCTCGCGAACGCCGCCGAGCAAAACACCGGTCGTAGGCTCACTCAGCGTGACTTTTACGGTGCGCGAACCGAGCGGAAGCCCGTCATCGATAATCGGAATCGTGAAGCGGTTGCTCGTTTGGAGCGGGCCAAACGTGATGACGCCGCTCTGCGCGGTGTAGTTCACGCCACGCTTTCCTGTGCCGTCACTCGTCGCGTAACGTACGGAAACGGTGCGGCTGCTCTCACCGCGCCGCTCCAACGTGACCGTGGCGGTGCCCGCATTTTCAGCGACGGAGAAAGCGCCGGCGGCGAACCCGACGGAGCGCAGGCCGGTGCTATCGCCAAACAGCCGGGCAAGCTTACGAGGAGGCGCTCCATTCAAGGAGCTGAACTGTCCGCCAATCAGAATATTGCCGTCGGCCTGAACGGCTGCGGCCCTGATGCTTCCCGTGACCCCATAGTCCAGCTTCAACGCATGGTCAAACGAGCCGTCCGCGTTGAGAACAATCAAGGCGAACGGCGATCCGTCCGATCCGTCCGGCCATTCGCCTGGTGCCTGCCAATAGGCCGAAACGAGCAATTTCCCGCCGGGCAGCGCGCGGAAAATCGGCCAGTAGGAAAGGCGGTATCCGAGAGGCAATTGTGGTTCCAGGATTGTCTCGATGGAACCATCGGCATTAAGCTTCGCGATGCCATTGCGGATCGTCACGCCACCGACATTGGCAAACGATCCCGCTACCAGCAGTTTGCCGTCCCCTCGCACGATCAGTGCCGTCACGCTCACCACGTTGCTGGCGTTGAAGGTGGCATCGACCGAACCGTCGGCCGTCAAACGCACCAACCGTTCCGAATCGCCACCGAGGCCCACCAAAATCGAGCCGCTCGGTTCCAACGCCAACGCCACCATGTTCGGCGAGATCGCTTGGAAGTGAAAGCTCGCGTCCAATGATCCATCCGAGTTGAGCCGAACGATTCGGTGGCGCTGAGCATCATATAGGCTCACGAGAAGCTTGCCGTCGTCCCGGCGCAGGAGCGTGCTGATAAACTCGAAGCTTCCTGGCCGCAGATTGTAAACTGTGTCGGGCGAGCCGTCGGTGTTGAATCGGGAACCGCCGACAAGGATTCGCCCGTCGGGTTCCAAGAGAAAAATTGAAGGCTCACCAGGATACTTAAAATGCAGTTGGTTTGGGTTGATTTCGAAACTCTGATCCAAGGAGCCATCGGCATTCAGTCGCGCCACGGACTTTCTGGGTATGCCGTTCACTTCCGTGAAATCGCCGGCGATGAGCACCTGTCCATTCGGCTGCACCACCAGCGCGTTGACGGCACCGTTCGGACCGGTGCCGACATCAAAGCTGGCGTCGAGCACCACCGGGAGTTCGGCGGCGGTGGAATTGAAATGCGCGATCACACTCAGGCAAACGCCGAGCGCGACGAAGAGAAGAGATTTTGTATTCATGTTGGTTCATTAAGGCAGCAGCCGGACGCGATAGAAGCGCTCCGAAACGGAAATGGCTTTATTTGTCGCCGTCACATCTGGATTGAGGAGAGTCGAGGAGATTCAGGCATGGATTTCAGTGTGCCGATTACCGCAATACCGGGGACCGCGTTATGTTCAACCGAAAGAATTCGATTCCCTTACTCGCGGGATACGTGGTTTCCACACGTTGCATCGAAGGGTCGCGACCGGGCGTGATTGCCGCTCGCAGCGGAAGGGAGGTGACTGGCGACCAGTCGACCAGGTTGGTCGACTTATGCCAGGAAAACTGAATGTCCGACAGCACGGCCAATCGCTCATACGAGAGCGTGATTTCCACTGCGAGTTCGGTGCCAGTGAGGGCGGCCCTAAGCGGGCTGGCATCTGCACGTGTGGGTTCCAGGCCGAAGGCGTACTCCGCCAGATTCGGAATGCCGTCGCCGTCGGGGTCGGCGTTCTCGCCGCTGATGGCGGCATTAGCGAGATCATTGGTCGAGAAACGCAACTTTCGCCAAGTGTCGAGGGTGGTGCCTTTCGTGCGCCGAATGCTGACCACGTAGGGGTCCGAGTTGCCCGCGCGGGTATCGATCCAGGCCGCGACTGCGGGGGTTTCGAAATTCAGCGACGGCACCATGCCTTGATAATCGCCGAGGAAATACTGGTCGAATCCAAACGGCTGTGGTGCCTTTCGGATGTCGGAAGAAAACTCGGAGAGCCGGAGGTTCGGTTCCCAAGTGTCGCCGCCATCGAATGATTCAGCCAGATACAGATCCACAAAAAAGTTTTCGCCCGGGTCATTTCGTTTGTCATAGAATTCGATCGTGACGTGCTGGCCGTCGGGCGAGGCGGCGATGGCGGGCATGCCAAGCGTCTTGCCGGGAGGGGTGTCATTGACTTGAAACGGCACGCTCCAGGTTTTTCCTTGATCGATGGATTTGGTGAAAAGGATGCGTGAAGCTCGATTCGTTGGCGCTCCGGTTTGCGCCCCGACGGCGACGTAGATGACCCCGGCTTGGCGGTCGGTGCATGCGGAGGGGAAGAACCGGGAGGCGAAAATGTTCGCATCCGGATTAAGGAAGTTCTTGGCATCCATGACCACCGTGGCTGGGGCAAACGTCGCTCCTCCGTCTTTCGAGAGAGCCATTTGCATGCGCTGAGGTCCGTCGCCAAAAGGCCCGTTCAGAAATTTCCAATAAAGTACTGCCAGGCTTCCATCAGGCAGAAAGAGGTTCTGCATTCCGGTTGCGAGAGTGCCAAGGAGCTTGGGCGAGGACCAGGTTACTCCGCTGTCATCACTGTAAATGGAGTAACCATTCAGGGAGGGGTCTCGATCGTAGGCCAAGGCGATCCGATTCGCGTAGGGCGCACCGGGGAAGCTGTTGATCGCAAGCCATTCTTTGTCGGCCCAATCGGAGGGCGTTCCTTTTGCCGCCACGAGTGGTGGAGCGAAGCTCTGACCGCCATCCATGGATTTGCTGATCAGCATGAGGTAAGTCGGGGTTCCGGCGCCCGTAAGCGAGGCGATATACAGAGTCCCTTGCGCATCAATTGCGGCCACTTGATCCCCCGCGCCTACGATCTCTCCTCCACTGGCCGCGGTGACGATGGGGATGAAATCCCGATGCCAGGTCAGGCCCCCGTCGTGGCTGACAGCGTAGCTGGCAAGAAAAGGAGCATCCCCGGGCCAGATGGCTCCGAAGCCATCCTGAAACGCAGCGATGATCGAGTTTGGATCGGTGTAGCTTCGCGCTATGTGTATTTCTGCTTGGTTGAGTCCCGGCAGCAAGGGCGAGTCGTCGCCAAGACGTATGTTGGCCCCGACCTTGGGATCGAGCGCCACGGGGAGGATGACGGTCAACGTCGCCACGCGGCTGGTGACCGAACCGCTGGCATTAGCGATCACCGCGAAGTAAACGCCCGCGTTGATGGCTTGAGCGTTGGTGACGGTCAACACGTTCGTGATCGCTCCCGCAATCGCGTTTGATGCGAAAAACCACTGGTAGCTCAAAGGTGGCGTTCCACTGCCCGTCGTTCGAAAGGTGGCGTTGAAACTCTGATTGACGATCTGGTCGGCAGGTTGAAACGAGAAGCTTGGCTGGGCGAAGCTGCTCATCGTTGCCAACATGAACATTTCGGCCATTGCACGGTAGGTCTTGTTCTTGGTCTTCATTTTGTTTGTCGTTGTCGCCAGGTGGATAATTTTGGGGGCGCGTGTCAGTGCGAAACGGCTGTCACGCTAGAGGAGCTTCAGGAATGCGATGATGTCGGCTTGGTCCCGCTCAGTCATCAGCGGCAACAAATCCGGGACTTGATCGTTGATGCCAGCGGTACGTCGATCTTAATGGTGCCGGTGGTCAGGAGGCGGGTGAACGACAGTCCGTCGAGGTCGTCGCTGTCGGGGGAGCGGAAGAGCGTATCGTCCGGATCTTTCGCGAAGCGTTCCTGAATGTCGCCGGTGGAGACGGTTCCGGTCTTCTTCGTGTGGCAAGTCACGCACGTGCGGCCGTTGCCTCCGAAGGTTTCCTTGTCGAAGAGG
>JBDTOW010000106.1:0-8710 GCA_039933075.1 Verrucomicrobiota bacterium
AAGGTGCCATTACCGTTGTTGTGAAAAAGTAAACTCGGTTGAAGTCGATTCGCCACGTATAAATCCAGAAACCCGTCATTATCATAATCGCCCCAGGCACAGCCGACTGAATGAGTCGCGCTGACCACGACTCCGCCTGTCGTCACCTTGGTAAAACTGCCGTCACCATTGTTATGATAAAGAATGTCGGTTTGATTCAGGCCCTTGGCTACAAATAGGTCCAGCCAGCCGTCATTATCGTAATCTGCCCAAGCACAACTGGCCGAGTTCTGAACATCAGTTGCCAGAGTTCCGGTCGTGATCTTCGAAAAAGTGCCGTCCCCATTATTGTGATACAAAAAAGTGCCTCCACTGCTGGCCACATAAAGGTCAAGGTAACCATCCTTATCATAATCACCCCAAGCACACCCATAGGACGCACCAATGTCGGTGACGATGTTGCCCGAGGTGATTTTGGTAAACGTCCCGTCGCCGTTGTTGTGATAAAGAAAGTTGCTCTCGAAAGCGTTCGCGACAAATAAATCCAGATGACCGTCGTTGTCATAATCACCCCAGGCGCAAGCGGTCGAATTGCCACCGTCGTTGACAATGCTCCCGGTCGTAATTGTCGTAAAGGTCCCGTCCCCATTGTTATGATAGAGAAAATTATTCAGCCCTCCCGCGTTAGCTACAAACAAATCCAGATTGCCGTCCCCGTCATAATCTCCCCACGCCATGCCGTGCGAATTCCCCGCATCGGTCACGACATTGCCAGAGGTCAGTTTGATGAAGGTCTGAGCGAAGAGGGAGCTAGCCAAGCCGAACGCAAGCAAAGGTATGAGAGTATATTGGCAACGAGATAAGTTCATTGTGATTCTTCTTTTAAAGCTGTCCAAGCATCTCCGTTGTATACCTCCGTTTGTCAGCATGGTTGCCCCGTGGCTCTAAATTTGATAGGTACCTTGTCCTTGGGTAGCTTCACGTTTAATGAAACAGGGAGCGGCGGTGAGTGCAAGCTCCAACCTCCGCGAGGAAATCGAGAAATCGACCCTGAGCCAACTCCCGACTTTTTGTATAGAGCCGGTTTCGGATTGTTTGTTTGTCCGACAGGCCTAGCGGATTTCCCGCGCACGATAATAACGCTGGTCGAACTTGCCGGAGTTGAGTTCGATGAACCGCAGGTCTTTCAAGACAACCGCTTCCATCACCGTCGCCCAGTCAATCAGGTTTGTGGACGCTTCGATTCGATAGGTCCCGCTGCCAAGCAACTGAAGCTGAATCGGGTCAGCCGTTTGCCGCGGGATCAAGTTCAGCCGGCTCCCCACTCCTGCCTGGCGTTTGCCAGCGACCTGGACGCCGGCACCATCGAACGAGACGGTGCCCGTGAAGTCCAGTACGCGTGGTGGCGTAGAGGGCATCACCACTTGATAACTCAGGTCGCGCGGTTGGTTGTCGAAAAATGGCCCCCACCGTATCTGTCTGCCCTTCGAGTCGTACTCGCCGTTGTGGCTGATGTTCGTTACTTGCAAACCGCTCGGCGCGCCTGCCGGATAGCCGGGATAACTGATTTGATCTTCGGCGGCATAAACCGAAACTCCGGCGGACGGCGAGACGTTGAGAGTGACGGTGAACGGCTCCGTGATGATGAAGTAATCCGGCGTGTCCGCTGTCACTCTCCAGGTGGGCGTCAATACAGTGCGCACCGTCAAACGCTGTGTGCCAATCGACGGACCGTTGGTGTCGTTGACCCACCAAAGAGGCGGCGCGCTCACGCTCGGATCCACGTGATAAGTTTCGCCGTTTTTCCAAAGTGCTCCCGCCCGCGTGACATAATCGATCGGGATTGGATTGGGCGGGTTCACCCAGCTCTGCCCTTTGCGCCACGCCGCGCTGTAGGCGGTGAGTTCGTCAATTGCAATTCGATGGTCGGCGGGTTTGGCATCCGCCGGGTGCAATGACTCGGAGTTGATGATGTCCGCACCACCAATCGGAAGGCTGGAACCATCAACGGAAATTGTGCCACTAAATTTTTTTGGCCCGGACTCGTTCGCGGAAGGAGTGATTTCGTAAGACAGGACACGCGCATCCGCGTCAAAGAATGGTCCGAATTTTACCGTCTGATTCAGTGCGTCGAAACGTCCGCCATCGTTCAGATTTGCCACAGACCATCCGACGGGGGGATGATCTTCGACGGCGTAAACGGTGGTGCCGATGGGGGGATTAGCGGCGATGGTCACAGCAAATCGGATCCCGGGGAAATATCCCGCCGGCAATTGGCGAATTGCCGAGCTGACGACAGGTGGTGTTGTAACGACCGAAAGTTCGGCCGCAGCGCTCGTCACCGATCCCAGGGCGTTGCTCACGACCACCGTCCAGCTCCCGGCATCGGCGTCGGTGACATTGGAGATAACGAGCGTTGGCTGAGTCCGGCCATTCCAGTTCGTGCCGTTGATCCGCCACTGATAACTGAGTGGGGGAGTGCCCGTCGCTACGACGACAAAACTGACCGCCGCGCCCAGTGCCACGCTTTGACTGAGTGGCTGGACGACAATTTCCGGCGGCGTTCTGAACGCAATCTTGCGAATGCGATTGTTGCCCGTATCGGCAACAAAGAGATTACCGGGGCTGTCGATGCCAATTCCACCCGGCGCGTTGAAGAGCGCGACGGCGGCGGTGCCATCGGCAAATCCGGCTGCGCCTTTGCCGGCGATCGTGGTCACGGTTCCGTCGCGTGCGATTTTGCGAACGGCGTGGTTGCTGTGTTCGGTGATGAAGACGTTGCCGTCCTGGTCCACCGTGATCCCGTCAGGTTCGTTGAATTGCGCGATCGACGCCGGCCCGTCCACAAAGCCGGGCTGGCCCGAACCCGCCAGCGTTGTCACGCTGCCGTCCGGCGTGATCTTTCGAATACGCTGATTGCCCCAATCGGTCACGAAGAAATTGCCATTCCTGTCAATAGCCAGTCCTCCCGGCCGATTCAACCGTGCGCTGGTGCCGCGTCCATCGGTGTAACCGGGGGTGCCATTGCCCACAAAAGTTGAGACGGCGCCGTCCGGAGCGATCTTGCGAATTGTATGGTTGTTGAATTCGGAGACAAAAACGTTACCCGCGGCGTCGACAACCAGATCATTCGGAAAGTAGAGCTCCGCTGTAGTCCCGGGACCATCGACGTACCCTGGCCGCCCGCTGCCGGCCACGGTGCTGACGGTGCTAAGTTCCACTGCGCTGATCTTGCGGACGAGATTGTTCTCCGTGTCCGCCACGAAGACATCGCCCGCCGTGGCAACGAAAACACCGAGCGGATAATTGAACTGCGAGGCAGCGCCCGGCCCGTCAAGATATCCGGCTGCGCCGCTGCCTGCCAGCGTCGTCACGGCGCCGCTGGGACTCACACGACGGATGCGGTGGTTGAAGGCGTCGGCGATGTAGACGAAGCCGCCGGCGTCCACGAAAGCGCCGTTGGGAAAATGGAATTGCGCGGCGACACCCTGGCCATCCTCGAAACCCGGAGCGCCCGAGCCTGCGAGTGTGGTCACCACCGCGACGCCGGGCGGTGCAGCCAATTCAGTGACCGTAAGAGTTTGATTGACGGCGACATTATTGAGGGTCTGAACGACGCCGGAAGGCCATTCCACGCGCAAGGTGGCAATCACGCTGGCGTTGCCCAGCCCGAAATGCGCGTTCAGCGCCTGCCCATCCCAGCCGTTGCCCGACGAGACCTGTCGCAGTTGACTGCGAAGGACTCCTTGGATCGTGGCATCGACCTTTATTCGGGCACCGATTCCCGACCGGTTTGAAGCCGTACCCACACACCTGATGGTTATCCAACTGCTGTTGTTCCCCTCATTGCGATACAAGAAATTGTTTTGACCCCCGCTATTCGCCACGAACAAGTCCAACTTCCCGTCGTTATTGAAATCGCTCCACCCGCACCCCGTCCCATCACCGCCGGCAGTGACTGGAGAACCAGTCATAATCCTGGTAAAGGTTCCGTCCCCATTGTTCTGATAAAGCGCGTCGCTCTGCCCCCGCCAATTGGCTACAAATAGATCCAGGTAACCGTCGTTATTATAGTCACCCCAACTGCAACCGTTGCCGTCATTTATATCAGTGACGATGCTGCCCGAAGTAATCCGCGTAAAGATGCCATTGCCGTTGTTGTGAAAAAGAAAACTCGGTTGAAGTGGACCCGGTTGAAGTCGGTTGGGCACGTATAAATCCAGGTACCCGTCATTATCATAATCGCCCCAAGCACAGCCGGTTGAATGACTCCCGCTGACAACGATTCCGCCTGTGGTCACCTTGGTAAACGTGCCGTCACCACTGTTATGATAGAGAGAGTTGTCTTGATTTAGGCCTCTGGCTACAAATAAGTCCAACCAGCCGTCATTATCGTAATCTCCCCACGCACAACTGTTCGAGGGCGGATTGTCAGTAACAATGCTCCCCCCGGTGACCTTCGAAAAAGTGCCATCGCGATTGTTGTGATATAGCATGTTGGGCCCGGTAGCATTCGCGACGTAGAGGTCAATGTAACCATCGTTGTCATAGTCTCCCCAAGCGCACCCATACCACCCACCCACGTCCGTTACAATCGCTCCTGAAGTAACCTTAGCGAAAGTACCGTTGCCATTGTTGTGATAAAGAAAGTTGCTCTCGAAAGCGTTCGCGACAAATAAATCCAGATGACCGTCGTTGTCATAATCCCCCCAGGCGCAACTGGTCGAATTGCCGCCGTCGTTGACAACGGTCCCGGTCGTAATTTTCGTAAAGGTCCCGTCCCCATTGTTATGATAGAGAAAATTGTTCAGCCCGCCCGCGTTAGCTACAAACAAATCCAGATTCCCGTCCCCGTCATAATCTCCCCACGCCATGCCGTGCGAATTCCCAGCATCGGTCACGACATTGCCAGAGGTGATCTGAGTGAAGCTCTGAGCGGAAAGGGGGCGGGTCAAGCCAAGGGCGAGCAAGAATATGACAGTAGATTGGCAACGAGATAAGTTCATAGTGGGTCTGGTTCTGAAACTGTCCAAGCTTACCGTACGCTCTAAACTCGATGGAGCAAGCTTTGCTGGGTGACTGCTTCATTTTCAGTGACGGCAAGAGTGACAGCGGATGCAAGCTTCAAATTCGGGTTTGAAAGAAATATAGCAGGCATTTTCCAGTTGTCTAAATCGATGCTTTTCCCGCATAAGACTCGGGCTTTTCCGATATGCGCTTTTTAATGCTAAATTGGCGTGATCCAAAAAACCCGCACGCAGGAGGCGCTGAACGGGTCACTCAGGGATATTTGTCTGCCTTGGAGAAAAGGGGCCACGAGGTGTTTTGGTTCGCCTTCGACTTTCCGGGTGCGCCTCCCGGGGAAATCATCGAAGGCATTAGGATTGTTCGTGGTGGCGAGCTGGGCACCGCGATCATTCGAGCTCGGCAATGGTATCGACAACAGTCACGGTTTGATTTGGTGATCGACCAACATCACGGAGTCCCCTGGTGTGCGCCCTGGTGGTGCAAGACCAATTGTGTTGCTTACATCCATGAAGTGCTGGGACCAATTTGGCGCTCATTCTATCCCTGGCCGATTAGCGCGTTCGGCCAGATTCAAGAGCGGTGGACTCATTGGCTCTATCGGAAAGTCCCCTTTTGGACCGCGAGCAGCTTCACTCGAGCGAGTCTGATGGTTCACGGGGTTCGCGACGTGACTATGATTCCCTACGGTGTAGCGACGATTGCTTTGCGGGAACTCGACTACAAGCCGCTGGAAAAACCGCTGCGACTAATCGTGGTCTCGCGGCTGGCACCCAATAAGCGGATTGATCACGCAATTCTCGTGTTGGGCCAACTCGTCAAGCGAGGGATTGAAGCTCGTCTTACCATCGTCGGAACGGGCGAGGAAGAGCAAAGGCTGCGACAGCTTGTCAGCGATTGGCACCTGGGCGAGCTGGCTTTTTTCACCGGGCGGCTTTCAGAAACCGAGAAGAACAATCACTTGCGACAGTCTCATTTTCTGTTGCACACTTCGATTCGGGAGGGATGGGGCCTGAATGTGATTGAGGCCAATGCCATGGGCACTCCGGCCGCAGTCTATCCTGTCCCGGGGTTAATCGATTCGACTTTGCACGACGAAACGGGAATTGTTTCACCTGACCAGACACCCGAATCGTTGGCCGCGACGATTGAGTCGACGCTCAAGATGCCCGAGAGATATCAATATTACCGGCTTAAAGCGTGGGAGCGGGCGAAAACATTTCATTGGGACAATGTGCTGCCAAAGGCTTGCGAATGGCTGGAGGCGCAGGCCAGGAAGCGGTTGCCAACAGGTCGGAATGCTTGATACTCGACCGAAATGCTCCTGCTCCCCGGTGACAGACCATTCATAAATAACTCATAAAATGGGGCTCTCAATTGCGTCGACCCGGTTTCTCGTCAAGGCGTGGAAAAATGGCGTCCGATTTGATCGCATTCTGACTTTGGGTCGGCAGCACATGGCTGTCAGTCCCCAACGGATCGAATCAATTCTGAAGAAATACGAAGCCTGGCCACCGACCATTGGCGCAGACGAATTTCGCCGTTCCTTGGAAGAACCAGTAACCCGATTTGAAAACTTTGCGCGCGCCCTGGGCGCGAAAATAATCGAGTCGTGTGACGCGTCGGGATTTGAGGGCGCATCGCTCGTTCACGACTTCAATGAGCCGATACCCGCGGCGTGGGAGGACAAGTACGATCTGGTCTTCGACGGCGGCACACTCGAACACGTGTTTAACTTTCCCGTAGCCGTGGCCAACTGCATGCGAATGGTAAAAACCGGTGGCCATTTCATCCTGGGCACGCCGGCTAACAATTACTGTGGTCACGGCTTTTATCAGTTTAGTCCCGAACTATTCTTCCGCGTCCTTTCGCCGGAGAATGGTTTCCAAATCGAGCAGATGATCGCAACAGCCGACAGCGAAGGGATTTCAAGTCTTTTCGGTGTGGAATATCCGTTCCCCATAACTGGTCCGTGGTATGAAGTAAACGATCCTGCGCGTGTTCGAACCCGCGTAACGTTGATCACGGATAAACCGGTACTGCTTTACCTTTCAGCCAGGAAAGTGAGCCGCGATCAAATCTTCAAGAAATTCCCCCAGCAGAGCGATTACGTCGAGCAGTGGAAGACGGCTGAGATGAGAACCTCGGTCGCTCCGAAACCATCCGGAAGCAAGGTAACTGGTTGGCTACGGAGCAGTTTATCAGAGTCTTTTTGCCGGGAAGTGCTTCCTCGCGTGGCCTGGTTCCTGGATCCCTTTCGCCGGCTTCGCCACCGCCGAAAGAACTCGTTCCACAACCATACACTCTACCGCCGTTTAAGGGATTGAGACCTGGCAGAAACGATGCGATCGAAAAGGTGGTCCGCTGTCACCCTGACCCCATGCTGATGAATTTAGCATTTGGGCCGCTTTTCCCATCCCCAGCGGGGATGAATGTGAATAGCCGTGGGTGACAACCTGGTGACAACCCACGGGTCGGAGTGGAGAAAGGATTGCGACCCCGGAAGGGTCGAATAAACCCCGTCGTCATGTGCTGTTCGACCCCTTTGGGGTCGATATTGATTTCGCCTGTTGTCCCGTGGGTTGCACCCACGGCTATTCAAATTCGGGCCCCTTCGGGGCCGGCCCTAAAAACGCAAGTCCTTAATTCAACGGCAGTGCTCCCCGGCCCTCTCCTCCATCCGATGGAAGAGAGGGAGAAGTCTCCGCGTTCTCTGCCCTGTCCTTTCTTAATTCAATGGCAGCGACGGATGGGACTCGTTGGCGGGAAATTCGAGGCTAGCCCTGACGGGACTGGAAATAAATTGGCTCAAGACTTGTTGACGATCTGCTCGATTTCCTGGAGCAACCAGGCGCGGGCGAACTTCCAATGGCGTTTGACCGTCGGCACCGACACACCGAGGACCGGATGGTTCCCACTCGCTTGACTTTCGTGTGTCGTTGCGACCTGCTTGCACCATGAACCAACCGCGAATTTGCATTCAGCCTCATCTCGTTGTTTTCACTTTTGTCACGGCGATTTTGTCGTTGGTTGTTGCCGTCGCAACCGCGCAAGACCAGCGTCCGCTCGAACTGGAAGACTTGTTCCGGTGCCGGCGTGTGAGCGATCCGCAAATCTCTCCGGACGGCAAGTGGGTCGCGTACGTCGTCGCTGAAGTGGACAAGGTCGAGAATCGTCTGAACAGCGACATCTGGCTGATTCCGATAACCGGTGGTGAGCCTCACCAGCTCACGCGCTCACCGAAGCACGATCGCCACCCGCGCTGGTCTCCGGACGGCAAATGGATCGCCTTTGAGTCAAACCGTGGCGGCTCTTTTCAAATTTATTTGATCAGCATGGATGGCGGGGAAGCGAAACAACTCACCTCGATTGCCACGGAGGCGAACCAGCCTGTCTGGTCTCCGAACGGAAAAGAGCTGGCGTTTGTGTCGGCGGTATTCCCTGAGTTTTCGGAAAAGCCATTCAAGGAAAGCGATGCCCTGAACAAAAAGAAGCTGGATGCGCGTGAACAGAGCAAAGTGAAGGCCCGGGTTATCACGCAATTGCTCTATCGTCATTGGGACAGTTGGGTGGATGACCGACGGCAGCACATCTTTGTCGCACCGTTTGCGGGTGGCGATCCGCGTGATGTCACCCCGGGCGATCGCGACGCCGTGCCCACGTCCACGACATTCTCCGCGGGTGACGAGTTCGATTTTTCGCCTGA
>JBDTOW010000107.1:0-8708 GCA_039933075.1 Verrucomicrobiota bacterium
ATGCGATCGGCGATATTTTCCAGCGTTGCGTTCATCACACTTTACAGCGAGAAGCGACTGCGACCGGGCAGACAATTCTTGGGCTGGACTTCGACACGACGGACCAGACGGATTCTTCTTCGCATAACGGCTTTTTCAATATCCACCACGCGCTCAAAGCCCACGCCATGCGAACCGGCTTCACAACCCAACTGGTGTGGGAAAGCACTCTCAATGACTCAAACCCGGCTTCAGTGGCGTGGAATCTCTTCACCGCGCTTTATTACAAAGCTGGAAACAATCCCTGGCGACTTCAATCCCTGCCCGACAACACCTGTTACGTCGGTGTTTCGTTCTTCAAAGACAGCCCGCGCATCGGAGCGGATATGCAAACCAGTCTGGCGCAAGTCTTCGGTGCGGGAGAAGGCATTGTGCTCAAAGGCGAAAAAGCCGTGTTCGACAAAGAGCGTGATCGTAAACCTCATCTCAGCGAAGACGGGGCGGAAAAACTTCTTGCGCGAGCAATCCAGTCTTACACGCTTCAGCACAATGCTCCGCCTAAACGCCTCGTCGTACACAAGACATCCCGTTACTGGCCGGAGGAACTTCGGGGGATGCGAAAGGCGCTCGCGGGAATCTACTATTATGACTTTCTTGCCCTGGAATCGCGGGAAACTCGCTTCATGCGAGTGGGTAAAAGGCCACCTCTGCGAGGAACAGTGATTCAACTCGGACGACGAAATTATCTCATTTATTGCAATGGCTACGTTCCCTACTTGAGAAGCTATCCGGGAAAGCGCATTCCTCGCCCCTTGGAAGTGATTGAACATCACGGTGATTCTCCGGCGGTGACCGTTTGCCAGGAAATCCTCGCCTTGACCAAGCTCAATTGGAATAGCTGTGCATTCGGCAGCGGCATTCCCATCACCATCCGATTCGCGCGTGATGTGGGGAAAATCCTGACAGAACTTCCGAAAGACGTTCAGCCCGGAACGAAATATAAATTCTACATGTGATTTGCACTTCCATCATCAGGACGCACAACAGCCAAAGGATTGTTGAACCCCGAAGAGGCCGTGGCTAACCTGAGTCGTTCGCATCCACCATTTCGGCTTTCCGGCATCCGCTGTTTTCTCCACCATGTGTCAATGCAAGCACAACGAAGGGCCTGATGGCGGATGACACATGAAACTGATCAAAAACACAGGCAACGACCGGGTGATGGATGCGTTGCACAGCGTGCTGTCGGCATCGTCTAAACTCGACATCGCCACGACCGCTTTTTCGGTGTTCGCTTTCGCCGAATTTGCGGCGCAATTGCAAGGCTTGTCCGCCTGCCGCCTCGTGTTGCCGGATGCTTTGGAGACGGACTTGCAACTTCTCGGCTCGGAATCGGATCGAGCGTTTCGCAACCAACTCATGGCGCGCTGGCTGGGCCGCCGCTGCGCTGACTGGATCGCCAATCGCGCAGAAGTCCGCAGCACACAGACACCGCTCCCTCAGTCCAGTCTGATTACCACCGATGTCGATGCCGCGTTGAGCCGCGCCATCACCGGTCATTGTCCTTTCACCACTGACGGTCTTGGCCTCACGCCGGGCAATCCGTTCAGCCTGATTCAATGTTCGGAAACCCAGGACGAATGTGCCACCCTTCAAACTTGGTTCACAAAGCTGTGGGAAAATTTGCCAGCCTCGCCCGCGTCCAAGCAAAACTTATTGGCGCAGTTGGCCACCATTACCGAGCACAAAGCACCCGCGCTCGCTTATTACCTGATTCTTTACCATCTGTTCAAAGACCTCGGCGACACGCTGGACGAAGAACAAATCGTCAAATCCGCCACTGGCATCCGCAACACGGTCGTTTGGAAAAAACTTTTCAAGTTCCAACGCGACGGCGTGGTTGGCGCAATTGATAAACTCGCCCGCCTCGGCGGTTGTATCATTGCCGATAGTGTCGGCCTCGGAAAAACCTTCGAAGCTCTCGCCGTCATCAAATACCACGAGTTGCGCAACGACCGTGTTCTGGTGCTGGTTCCCAAACGTCTCCGCGACAACTGGACGCTCTACAAGGCGAACGATAAGCGGAACATCCTCGCCTCCGATCGGTTTCATTATGACGTTCTCAATCACACCGACCTGTCCCGCGATGGCGGCATGTCCGGCGACATTGATCTCTCCTACGTCAATTGGGGCAACTACGACCTGGTCGTCATTGACGAATCCCACAACTTCCGCAACAAGGCTACCCACAAGGATCGTGACACCCGCTACGACCACTTGATGAAGCGAATCATCAAGTCCGGGGTGAAGACCAAGGTGCTCATGCTCTCGGCGACCCCGGTTAACAATCGCCTTGCTGATCTGAAAAACCAAATTGCCTTCGTCACCGAGGGCGACGATGCGGCGCTCGCAGGACAGAGCATTCCCAGCATCGAAGCCACCGTCCGCCAGGCGCAACTCCAGTTCAATCGCTGGCTCGCGTTGGAAGAAGCCGACCGCAAGCCCGCCAAATTGATGGACATGCTAGGCTTCGATTATTTCAAACTCCTTGACCTGCTCACCATCGCCCGCTCCCGTAAACACATCCAAAAATACTACGGCACGGAGGAAACTGGCGAGTTCCCAGAGCGGCTCAAGCCCATCAACATCAAATCCGACGTGGACGTTGCCGGGGCCTTTCGCGCCATCCGCGAAATCAACAACGAGATTCGCCGCCTCAACCTCAGCGCCTACGCTCCGCTCCGCTATGTTCTGCCGCACAAACAGGCGGCCTACGACGAAAAATACAGCACGAAGATTCGCGGCGGCGAAAGTTTCTTCCGTCAAGTGGACCGTGAAGAGAGCCTCGTTCACTTGTTGCGCGTCAACATCCTCAAGCGGATGGAAAGCTCCGTGGTGTCCTTTGCCCTCACCCTCAAGCGTCAGCTTGCCGACGTGGACAACCTCCTCGCGCAGATTGACGACCATCAGCCAACGGTTGAAGAAATTTCAATCGAAGACGTGGACGTGGACGATCCGGCTTTTGAATCACTGCTGGTTGGGCGCAAAGTGAAAGTGCTGTTGCAGGACGTGGACTTGGTTCGCTGGAGGCAGGACCTGATTGAGGATCGCAACCGCCTTGACACGTTGCTTTCCGCCGCCTCCGAGATTCTGCCCCAGCGGGACAAAAAGCTCGAAGACCTCCGCGCCGTCATTGAGGGAAAGCTTCGAAATCCAACCAACCCCGGCAACCGCAAGATCATCGTCTTCACCGCTTTTGCTGACACGGCACATTATCTATATGGTGAACTCGCAAACTGGCTGAAGGCTACGCACGGTATTGAATCTGCGCTTGTCACAGGTGCCGGGCGCAACAAAACCACGCTGACAACGATCCGCACCGACCTCGCCAGCATCCTCACCTCATTCTCCCCGCGCTCGAAAGAACGCGGCGAGGAATTCGCCGCAGAGGGCGAAATTGATTTGCTCATCGCCACCGATTGCATCAGCGAGGGACAAAACCTTCAGGACTGCGATTTCCTCATCAATTACGACATCCACTGGAATCCCGTCCGCATCATCCAGCGCTTCGGGCGCATTGACCGCATCGGCTCGCCCAACGCGCGCATCCAGCTCGTCAACTTCTGGCCCAACATGGAGCTGGAGGAATACATCAATCTCGAACAGCGCGTCAGCGGGCGCATGGTGCTCCTCGATATTTCTGCCACCGGCGAGGAAAACATCATTGAGCAGCAGACAAATAACCAGATGAACGATCTGGAATATCGCCGCAAACAATTGCTCAAACTTCAGGACGCTGTCATTGACCTCGAAGACCTTTCCAGTGGCGTCTCCATCACCGACCTTACGCTGAACGATTTCCGCATTGATCTGGCGCGGTTTCTGAAGGACAACCTCGCGCGCCTCGAAAGTCTCCCTTTCGGCACCTTCGCCGTCACCACCACGCATGGCGACGACGAATCCGCCATTCCACCCGGTGTCATTTTCTGCCTGCGGGCCGTCGGGGCTTCGGCGATGAATGCCTCCGAACCCGGCTATCCGCTCCCGCCGCATTACCTCGTCCACGTCGGCGATGATGGTGCGGTGCTTCTGGCCTTCACGCAGGCTAAACAGGTTCTCGACCGCCTAAAAAAGCTCTGCATCGGCCGCGACCTCACGGACGACAGCGCGTGTGCCCGCTTCGACAAAGCCACGCGCAATGGTGAAACCATGAGCGCCACCCAGCAGCTTCTCGCCAAAGCCGTCGCCAGCGTTGTCGGCAAAAAGGAGGAGCGCGCCGTCGCCAGCTTATTCACACCGGGCGGCACACACGCCATGAAGGGCGAGTTCGCTGGAATCAATGACTTCGAAGTCGTGGCGTTTCTCGTGGTGTTGCCGGACCAAGCCCAATAAACCAAGATGAAAAAGAACCGCGCCGGCCAACTGATTTTCTCCCCGACGGATCTCATCCGCTATCTGGCCTCGCCGTTCGCTTCTTGGATGGAGCGATACAACTTGGAGAATTCGGGAGCGGTGCAGCCGGACGAAGAAACCGAGGATGAAATACTCATCGCTCAAACTGGTGACGAACACGAACGTGTTGTGCTCGGTGAACTCAAGTTGGTGACTCCTCAGTTGGTAGAGATTCCGAAGGACAATTTCTCCGAAGCTCTTGTCAAGACGTGCGCTGCTATCGAGGCTAGGTCACCGATCATTTACCAAGGCGCATTACAGCATGGAAGATTCGCGGGCTTCTCGGACTTCCTCACGCTGAACGAAGCAGGGTTGTATCAAGTGTGGGATACGAAGCTCGCTCGTTCACCCAAACCCTATTACGCCGTTCAGCTTTGCTGTTACTCCGAAATGCTCGCTCCTCTCCTTGGCGGAAAGATGCCTGCAAAATTCGGCATTATTCTCGGCGACAAGGAACGGGTTGAGTTTCGCGTGGAAGACTTTCTCCACTACTACCTGCGCATCAAAGCCAACTTCCTCGCGATGAACGACGGGTTCACGGGAAATCCGGCGGATTGTCCAGAACCGCGGCCGCGCGCTGAACACCGCCGTTGGACCTCGCACGCAGAAGCGTTTTTCACCAAAACCGACCATCTGGTGCAGGTGGCGGGGATCAGCGTTGGTCAGATCAAGAAACTAAAAACCGCTGGCATTAAAACCGTCGTTGAACTCGCAAACGCTTCGGGAATAAAGATTCACAAACTTCCGGACGACTCGCTGAAGAAACTTGTCGCTCAAGCACGCCTCCAATGCGAGACGCGCGCCGACCGCGCCACCCAACCTGACGCTCCGCCCCGTTTTGAGATTCTCCCTTCCATCGGCCCGAATGGCGAACCCTTGGGACTCGCCGCACTGCCGCCCGACCATTCCGGCGATGTTTTCTTCGACATGGAGGGCTACCCGCTGGTTTCTGGTGGACTGGAATACCTTTTCGGGGCAAGCACACTGACCGGAGAAGCGGGAAAGTTTGCTTTCAATGACCGGTGGGCGCATGACCGCGATGCTGAGAAGCTCGCCTTCGAAGGCTTCGTGGACTGGGTTTACGACCGCTGGAAGAAAAACCCCGGAATGCACATTTATCATTATGCCGCCTACGAAGTGAGTGCCGTTCGCCGTTTGAGCACGCGCCACGATACCCGACAGGACCAGGTTGATGAGCTGCTTCGCCACGATGTCTTCATTGACCTCTACCAAATCGTCGGCCACGGCCTGCGCATTGGCGAGGACAGCTACTCCATCAAGAAGGTCGAGTGCCTCTACCGCCCCAAGCGCGCCACGGATGTTGCCACTGCCGTTGATTCCATTGTTCAGTATGCTCGCTGGATTGAGAGCAAACAGCCGGCGGAATGGGCAAATAGTCCCATCCTCAAAGGCATCCGTGATTACAACGAGGACGACTGCAAATCCACGGCGGAATTGTTGATCTGGTTGAGGAAGGTTGCGGTCGCAAACAAAATCCCTGCCGCTCGCAAGATTGCAGCCGCCGCCCCGGCAGTGCCGCCGGTATTGCCGCCTGACGTTGCTGCGCGCCTCGATACTGGCGCACGGCTTCGCCAGCAAGCAGACGAAACTTCAATCGTCCTTGCGGATTTGATTGATTTCCACCGCCGGGAGGAAAAGCCCATGTGGTGGCGGATGTTTGACCGCGTGGAAGCGACGTCCGAGGAACTTCGCGATGACCCCGGCTGCATTGAAGGCATTCAAGCGGTTGGATCTCCTGCGGTTGAAAAATTGTCGCTCGTTCAAGCCTACGCATTCGCTCCCGAACAAGATTCCAAGTTGGCTGCCGGTGATAAAACCCACGTGATGTTCAGCTTCAATCTTGAGGCCAAGCTCAAGCTCGTCGAGTTGGATGCGTCGGCCGGAACTCTTGCGCTCAAGGTTGGCAGGAAGGGGTTGACCGAGAAATTTGGCGGGGCATTCCCTCAACAAGCTTCGTTGCTGCCCTACGAATACGTCCCGGCCCAATCCATTCAGCTTGCGTTGGCCGAAGTCGCCGCGAAGCACCTCACTGGACAACTTCACGCTCCGGTCGCCGCGCTATTGAATCGTGTGACACCTGCCACACCACTGCAAAATGCCGGCGAAACTTCGGTTAATGCTGCCATCCGTGTTTCCGGCGCGATGAATGGCGGCTGCCTTGTGGTCCAAGGACCGCCCGGCACTGGAAAGTCATACACCGCCTCACGAGTGATTGCTTCGCTTCTCGCCGCAGGCAAGAAGGTCGGCGTTGCCTCGAACAGTCACAAGGCTGTGGTCAACTTGCTCACCGCTTGCGGTAACGCCGCTCGCGAAAGAGGACAACACTTGTCGGGAATCAAGGTTGGCGGTGAATCGACCGGGCCGGTCTTTACCGAGAATCTGAATCTGCGTTACGTCGAAACTACCGCCGCCGCTTCCGCTTCATATTCGAACGGCATTGTTGGTGGAACAGCATGGCTTTTCACGCGCCCGGAATGGCAAGGTGTGCTCGATTTCATTTTTATCGACGAAGCCGGCCAGGTTTCACTGGCCAACGCCGTGGCAATGGCTCGCTGTGCGAAGAATCTCTTTCTTCTTGGCGATCAGATGCAGTTGGAACAACCCGTGCAAGGTTCGCATCCCGGCGACGCTGGACTTTCCGCCTTGCAATACGCCCTCAAAGACACGAAGGCCAGCAAGGTAGATGCACCAGTGCTTCACGCCGTCGTGCCTTCCGATTACGGACTCTTTCTTGGCGAGTCCCGCCGTATGCACCCTTCGGTGTGTCGCTTCATCTCCGAGAGCATTTACGAAGGCCGGCTCAATGCCTTTGCTGACTGCGCCCGTCAGAAAATCGCAGTTCCGGCAAATGCAGCAGGACTCGTCACAGTTGAAAGCGGAATCGTTTTTAGCGGCATCGAGCACGATGGCGACATTCAGCAGAGCGACGAGGAGGTTCAACGTGTCTTAGCAGTGTTCAATGAACTCCTTGGCCGGCAATACACGGCCAAGGATGGCAGAACGCGTCCACTCGCATTGAATGATTTCCTTTTCATTGCACCATACAATGCGCAAGTCCGCTCGCTCCAAGCCGCACTCCCGGCCAATGCTCGCGTCGGTAGCGTGGACAAGTTTCAAGGACAGGAAGCCCCAGTTTGCATTCTCTCGCTTTGCTCCAGTTACGGGGAATACGGCTCTCGCGGCTTGGGATTCATCCTCGACCGCAACCGTATCAACGTCGCCATCTCCCGTGCGCAGTGTCTCGCCGTTGTGGTGGCTGATCCACGCATTGCGACAACGCCTGCTGGCTCGCTCGACGAGATGACGCTCGTGAACCTCTTCTGCAAACTGTCCGCGCCGCCTTTTGCGACATGAGTTTCGAGCCAATCATCCAAGCTCTTGCGTTGCCGCCCGAGACTCGTGTTGACCAGCGTGTTCCCAAAAAGCTTTTCGTCGAGAACGGCGCACCCACGGCGGGCGACAAACGCCAGATTAACGAAGGCATTGCCGAAGTCCTGTGGCAGGCTGCTCTGAAGCCGGCCAATCTCGGCGTCCCGGCCTTTCGCGACGCCACTCGCGAATACCTGGAAGTTGCCGTTCTCACCGTCCAGTTTCGTCCGGACGCCAAAGTCACCCGTTTGGTGGAACTCATCCATCGCGCGATCCCATATCCGACGCTCTTGATTTCACAAAGTGCCGACACCGTTTCCTTGTCTGTGGCGCACAAACGCTGGTCACAGGGCGAGTCTGGCAAGGTCGTCATTGATGAACTACGAGCCACCGCGCCGTTTCGGCCCGCAGCGCCCACGGCGGAGGAGACGCAATTTCTGGCCCGCCTCTCACTAGTTGGATTGCCGCAGACCAATTTGTTCGCGCTCTACCAAAGCTGGCTGGATTCCATTCTCGCGCTGGAGGCGGCGCAAATCACGGGCGCATTTCGCCAGCCGACGGCGGAGAATTCATCCGTTCTCCGCGACCAATTGGACGCCCGCGCTCAAGCGTTGCGCGAACTCGCGGTGCTTCGCGCCCAGGCCGAAAAGGAGACGCAACTAAACCGCCGCGTGGAACTCAACCTCGCCATCAAGCGGCTCGAAGCTCGCATTGCCGAACTCGTTCAAAATCTTTAACCTGACGCCCTCATCATGGAAAAACTGACCGCAGAATCGCCAGAGACGAAGTCGCCCGATCTCGCCGCCGAGAACCTGGCGAAGCTCAAGGCGCTGTTCCCCGAAGTCGTCACCGAAGACGGCGTCAACGTGGACGCGCTGAAACAATTG
>JBDTOW010000108.1:0-8706 GCA_039933075.1 Verrucomicrobiota bacterium
CCAAACAACTGGCCGCTTTGCGGACAGAGAACGAATCGCTTAAGAAGCAGCTTGCGGCGGCGAAGTCAGTTGGACCGCGCGATAATCTCGGGCAACAATTGCAGGCAACGCGGGCCGAACTGGCTTCGCAAAAATCTGCGAACGAAGCTTTGCGTTTGGAAAAAGTGGTCCTGGAACGCCAGCTTAAAGAATTGGCGTCCAAGGCGGACAAACAAACAGCGTCGCCTGGCGCCGCCGATCAACGCAGGGTAGATCGGGCCGAGGCAGATCGAATCAAACGTTTGGAGCGCGAGCGTGATGAGCTGCAGAAAAAGCTCAACGCCGCGAACCAGGAACTTGCGAAAAACCGGCCCCCTGCCAAAGCTTCAAAAAACGCTCAACTGACTCGGCAAGTGGAAGCACTCAACGCGCGGTTGGCAGTGCTGCAGGCTCCCAAGGTGCCTTATACGTCCGAGGAACTGGCGCTCTTCAAGGAACCCCGGCCTCTTCCCGCACCGCCGGTTCAAGAGGTCAAGTCGCCCACGGCAACCACAGCTTTTCAGGTGGCGAGCGCCCCGCTGGACAGCCCGGCGCCTGGTGCCACTCCCGGCAGGCGAACGGAGCCGCCGCCCGAACCGAAACCGGTAAAAAAATCGATCAAGGATTTGCCGCCGGGCGCTGCACCGCTTGTGAACGAGGCTCAACGTGCCTTCGCCGCGCGGCGCCTTGACGAGGCGGCGAACAAATACTTGCAAGCCCTCAAGCTGGATGAGAAAAGTGTCTTTCTCCTGGCAAACCTGGCCACGATCCAATTGGAACAGAATCGCCTCAGCGAAGCCGAGGCTAACTTAAAAAGAGCGCTCGTCGGGGCGCCGGATGATGCGTTTAGTCTTTCGCTGTACGGCATCCTGAAGTTCCGGCAGGAGAAAATGGATGAGGCGGAGGAGGCCTTGAGCCGGGCGGCCAAAATCGATCCGCAGAATGCCGAGACTCAAAACTATCTTGGCATTACCCTCAGCCAAAAAGGCCTTCGCGAGGCCGCCGAAGGGGCGCTGCGCAAAGCGATACAACTCTCGCCCGGTTATCCGAGCGCGCATTATAACCTGGCCGTGGTTTATGCCACTCAACGGCCCCCGTTTCGCGAATTAGCCCGGCTTCACTATCAGAAGGCCGTGGCGGGCGGACACCCGAAAAATCCCGAGTTGGAAAAACTTTTCGAGCCCGATATTCCGGCTGGGCAGTCGAAGTGAGTGCTCACGGCGGTTCCAATTGGTTAAACGTAGGTAATTTGCCTGTCTTGCGGCGTAAGCATATTTGAAGTGGATTCTGCTATGGGGCAAACACCCCATTGTTGCCTTATGGGTTCTTCGTGTTTACTACCCTGATGAAGAACGTTCCGGCGCTGCCATCCTCCTCCGCCCGGTCCGGGGGCAGCAACTCGCACGCATCGCTTATCTCGCCAGCCCCAGTAGGGGAAATTATCAAGAATGCGCCACCGACATCAACGGAGTTAACAGAGTGATTAACCACCTGACGACGGTGCAAGTCGACACGTTCGCGGCCCTGCCAACCAGGGACGCGGAGAACATCCGCATCCTCGTGGCCGAGGACGATGACATCAATCAACTCGTGATCGCGGATTTGTTGGGCCAGCTTGGGGGCAAGGCCGACATCGCCGTGAATGGTTGGGAAGCCATTGCCCGGGTGCAGACTTCTCCATATGACGTGGTGCTGATGGACTGCCAGATGCCCGAAATGGACGGTTACGAAGCGACCCGGAAAATCCGCCAATGGGAAGAGACCGCCCTGGCTCCCGGCGGCTTCCCCGCGCACATCGTCGCGTTGACGGCGAGCGCGATGGCGGGAGATCGTGAAAAATGCCTGGCGGCGGGAATGAACGATTACCTGAGCAAGCCATTGCGCGCCCACGAATTGCGCGCCATGCTGGCAAACTGGCGTTTGCTCCGCGGTTACGAAACGTCTTCCCGCCTAAGCCCAACGCGTCTGCCGGGAGCGGCAGCCAAATCTGCAGAGCTGATCGCTTCCGGAACTGTTGATTGGGATCGCTTGCGGGACATCACGCGCGGGAATTCGGATCGTTTGCGCGCGTTGCTGGAAGCAATCCTTTCCCGGATACCGCAGTATCTCTCCGACATCAAGGCCGCCATTCAGACCGGTTCCGCGCCGGATGTCCGGCGCGCGGCGCACAAATGTGCTGGTTCTAGCGGCCAAGCCGGCTTGCTTGCCTTGGCCCAGGTTCTTCGAAATTTGGAAGAATTCGCCGATGCCGGCGACCTGACCCGGTCCCTGGTGCTCCTTTCGGACGCGAGCCAGGAATTTGAAACCGTGCAGGCCAAGGTGGAAAGCAAGCTGCAGTCGCTAGCGCGGACACTTCCGGGAAGCCAGTCATAGAAGCAATTATGAAAAAAAAGATACTGATTGTTGAGGACGATGAAACCGTCGCAAACATATATGCGAACCGATTCCGTGAAGAAGGTTTCGAAGCCGAAACGCTGAGCGATGGAGCTGCCGCGCTCAACCGTATTCCAACTTATCGCCCTAATGTGGTGCTGCTGGACCTGGACCTCCCCCTCGTGCACGGACTGGAAGTCATCAAGCGTGTTCGATCACAACCGGAATTGCAGTCCTTGCCACTCGTGGTTTTTTCCAATGCGTACCAACATAGTATCATCGCGCAGGCCTGGAAAGCCGGCGCCAGCATGTGCCTGATCAAAGCCGACAGCACTCCCACGCAAGTAGTCGCCGCGGTCTCCAAGGCGATGTTTGAGGCGGCCAATTCCGCTCCGCGGTTGACCCTGCCCACGCCGCCGACCGTTTTATACCAATCAACGCATCGTCCCAACGCCAAAGCAGACCCGGTTTTTCAAGCGGAGATTGTTAAAGCTTTCGCGCGACAGACGCATGAGTCGCTGATGGAAATGCGGACCATGTGGGGACAATTTCTGACCTGCAAAGATCCCGCGTTGCAGATTTCACATTTGCGCCAAATTCAGCACAAGGTCCATGCGCTAACCAGCAACGCAGCCGTCGCGGAGTGCCTGCAAATGGCGAATATGTCGAGCGCCTTCGAAGCGCTCCTCAAGGAGCTTTGCGATCGGCCGGATAACATCAACCTGTCTACTATCAGAACCGTCGGGCTCACGGTGGACTTTCTGGCGTTTTTATTGGATTGGGTGGGCAGAGACTTGCCCACGCAAGTCAGCCCACCGCGGGTTCTGGTCGTGGACGATGAATTCATTGCTTGTCGGGCTGTGGAATCCGCCCTTGAAATCGTGAATATCAAACCGGCCATTGCTGACCGCGCCGAGGACGCGCTAACACTGCTACAGGAAAATCCTTACGATTTGATTTTGCTGGATGTTGACATGCCTGGCATAACCGGCTTCGAACTATGTAGCCAGCTCCGCGCGCTTCCTGCACACAAGAACACTCCCGTCATCTTCGTTACGGGAATGACGAGCTTCGAGGATCGTGCTCAATCGACGCTGAGCGGAGGGAATGACCTGATCGGAAAACCGATCCTCTTGATCGAACTGACAGTCAAAGCCGTGACCCATCTCCTGCGCCACCAGCTCCAAACCTGGTATGTCAAACATCCAGCTAAAAACCAAACCCATTGACATCCTGGTCGTGGAGGACAGTCCGACGGACGTGATGCTGATGCGTGAGGCGCCGGAACCCTGTGACTGCCGAAGCCGGTGAAGGTGTAGACAGGTAGGATTGGGTCACTGACTGGTTTTGCATCATTGATTGCACCGTTTTCACTGCTGATTCGCATACTCACTCTACGGCTCACGCGCCCCAGCGGGGCGGCATATTCATTTCCATGTCGCTCCGACGGAGCTTCGGATTTCGTGATTCCATACCTATAAATATTTCGCTCCGCTGAGGTTAAAGATCCAAGCGTAACTCACGGGAGTGGGCCGGGATGAGGGCGAGCGTTTTCGGAACTGTTCCGGCTAACGTTTGAAAGGTGAGGGCGGCACCTTCTTTACGAGTTTGCGCGCTTCTTCAAAAGTCGTCACGTCATCATCGAGTTCGATCAGCGTCCACTTTTCGGGGAAAGAGTAGCTCTCGCCAGGTTTCAGTTTTATTTCCGGACTTAACGGTTCAAGTTCGCCGACGCTTTTGTCAAAGTAGAATTCGACAGAATTGCCGCCGTCTGAGTAATCGCCCTTTGGTGAATAAGGAAAATATTTTACGAACAACAGTCGCCCTCGTGCATAAGCGATCCACCCAGCGTCGCTATCGGCGCCGATCTTGGTGGCTTCGCCTTCCGCCTTGGCCACCAACACGCCCTTGTTGACTTTCACGCTGGGTGAACGAGGACTCGTTCCGTCGTAAACGTATCGGCCATCGACTTGATTCCGAATCGACCAACCGGCGGCAAAACGGCTCTTCTTGTTGAGTAGCAACAAGGCGAATCCGCCGCCCCGGCACAATGTCCGATCCCACAAACAAAACCCGGATTCCTTGTCCGAAACATTCTTCATCGTCTGGGTGATGCCGAGGTCGCCCGTGTCCGCATCCATGATAATTTCTTTTTCGAGCTGAATTCCCACCGCCAGATCCGGTTGACTCGCGACGTTCACGGCAAAATCTTTGTTGCTTTGCCATTGATACGGCCCCATCCAAAGTTCCTTGTGTTCGGGGATCCCGCGAATTTCCGGCCCGATGTCACATTGGTAGCCGCCCACCCAGAAATCGGTCTTCGTGTTCGCCAGTGTCTTCCCGGCGCTCGACGGGTTCTCGAAAATAATGTTCTCACGGTTCACGCTGTAGTGAGTGATTCGCCCGCCGATTGCCGGAACAACCACCGCTTGTAATCCGGCCGAGTTCAGATGAACGCTCCCGTCCCAGCCCATATAAGATTTAACCTGAATCCCCCTGGGCAGCGCGTCCAACTTTTCCGCAGCCTGAGTCCAGGCACAGAACAATAAAAACAAACCTGCGATCCTCGAAAGTAAAGTGCTCTTAAGCATACGATCCGCAGGCTAACAAAAGAATATTCCTCCGACCAGTAGCAAGTGAGATCAGGCCTTAAGCGAGTCCCAGGTTTTTCATGATTTGCGTCGTGGCACGTATCTTATTCAGTGTGTAAAAGTGGATACCAGGCACGCCTTCCCGGAGAAGTTCCGCACACTGTTGGGAGGCGTACTGGATGCCGAATTGAGTCGCCGCTTCGTCGTCGTCGCCCAGTTTTTCCAACTCAGACAGGAGCGGTGCCGGCAAGCGCGCGCCGCATAACGCGGTGAATCGTTTGATCTGCGCCGTGCCCAGAATGGGCAACACGCCTGGACAAATCGGTACGGTGACGCCCAGTTTTCCGGACAAATAATCCCTAAACTCGAAGAAATCCTTGTTGTCAAAAAAAAGCTGAGTGAGAACGAAGTCCGCCCCGCAACTAATCTTGGCCTGCAGACGTTTCCAGTCGATGTACTTGCCTTCCGTGCAAGCAATGTGGCCTTCGGGAAACCCGGCTGTGCCGATGCCAAATCCGCCCAATTCCCGGATGAAGGTCACGAGTTCGTGGGAAAATTCAAAGCCGCCTTCCGTTTTCCTGAATTCACCGTTCCCACCGGGCGGGTCGCCGCGGAGCGCCAGAATATTTTTTATTCCCAGGCTGCGAGCGCGAGCCAGCACATCGCCAATCTGTTGCTGGGTGGCGTCGACGCAGGTCAGATGGGCCATGGCGGTGAGACCGTGTTCGCGCTGGATGCGGTCCACGATCATGAGGGTCTTGTCCCGTGTGCTTCCTCCGGCGCCGTAGGTAACCGAGCAAAAATCAGGTTTGAGCTGCATCAACGCCGGTATCGTTTTCTCCAGCAGATTGCGGTCACCTTCCACGGTTTTGGGCGGAAAAAATTCGAACGAGACCACGGGTTGATGGGTCCCTCCTTTCGCCTTATGTATGTCCCGAATAAATTGCATCGAGCTCAGTATGCGCAATATTGTTCGCTCAATTCAATCTACGAGATCTTGCGACGCGGTCAAAGGGCGGCGAGGGGGCGCGTGGATTGAGTTAGTAGCGCTGCATTCGAGACAGGCGGGACGCACTGTCCTACGGTATTGCGAGATGCATGACCTATTCCAAATCAATCCGCCCCCAGTCTTCCGGCCGGCCTTGGACACCGGGGCGCGGGGACCAGGCGATGCGCGACTTGTTGATATTCTCGCCAACGGCCGCGTCGGCCTTGTCGCCGTCGTAGACGATCAGATTGAAGCCAAGCCGCCTGGTCTTTGCGAACGAGACGCCGATCTCCCGGAAGGGAATCGCGGCCTGAATGCGGTAACCAGTCAGTGTACGCCGTGAAACCAGGCGCATCGTTGGCGCGGACTCTTCGATCGGTCCCTGGTTTGCATCGGCGTCGCGAGCGGCACGCACCACTCCCGTTGTGTCGAACGGAAAGATGCCGACCTTAAAACAGCCCATTGTATTCTCCGCGCCTCCGACCGGATCGATGCAAATCTCGACCGAATCGCTGCGCCAGTGGCCGCGAATGTCGTCGGGCGCGATGTTGGTGACTATCATGTCGTCGTTCACTTCGACATCGATAAACAAGACCTTGCGATCATGAGCGAGGCGGAATCTGGCGCTGCTGTCGGATGCGTCTTTGACCTGGCCTTGAGCCAGGTTCGTGGGCGAAATGTAATTCACGGGAATGCCTGCCCAACTTGTGTCGCTACCATCCAGTGAGGGAGGCGATTTGACCCGAGGCACTTTGGCATGCGGGACAGGATGAGCGCGAGCGAAAGCTTTGAGGCTGGCAGTTCCAATTTGGGCCGTGGCCGTCAGTTCGGCATCCGCCAGCGTCAGAACTGGTGCCGCTAGTTTGACGTGAAGCGCCTCCATTTTACCGGGCGCAACTCGATATTTCATTACACCCTCTTTCAGTTGCCAACCTTCGGCCGCGTTTAATTGAATATCTCCAGCAACGGGTTCACTGCCTCGATTTCGCACTTCCAGTTTAATGTCGTTCGCTTCACCGGCCACGACCGGCACATCAGCCGGAAGCTCCGTTGCGACGTGCTCGATCCGCTGCGCTTTTGTCCATTGACGGTAGTTCGCGATCGCGAGCCGCGGCACGAATTCGAGCACGACCGGCGAATCACTCTGGCGCGGACCGGGCGCGCTCAACGGTTTGGCATTCGCCTCCGCGACCGGCAAACCGCGAAGTAAATCTGTCTCCGCTTCGGCGAAGGGAACGACGGTTTTCACGAGAGTGAACGCCTGAGATCGTCGCAACCACGGCGAGTTCGCGTAATTGCCGAACGCCTGCGAACGATGGTTGGTCAAACCTTCGCCGGCGACCTGGGCCGGCGTCTTGCCGCCGGGCAAAGGATCGGTTACAGCGATTGTTGCCACCGTGCCGTGGCCGCCGCCGCTGTAATAAAGTTTTCGAACCTGCCAGATACTTAGGCCTTCCTTGCTCACGAGTTCGGGAAAGCGCGCCGGATCAGCGGCAGCGGCAAACGCCTCGGTAGCCAGCACGGCTGCGGCTTGATGATGGCCGTGTTGGCCTGGCGTAGGCGCAGGATTCATCGTGACGATTACCTCTGGCCGCAATGCGCGCACGAGCCGCACGAGCCGCCGCAGGGTTTCGTCTTTGCCCCATTTTTGCAAAGTGGCGGCCACGCTTTCGGTATAAAAGAAATCTTCCTGGTCGAGGAAATAACAGTAGCGCACGCCGAGGCGTCCAAGGCAATCGCGCAATTCCGCTTCTCTAAGGATTCCCAGTGACGCGCCCCATTGTGTGCCGACCATATTCCCGCCGCCTTCGCCACGCGTGCAATAAACGTTGGCAACGATTTTGCCTTTGCCCAAGGAGTAGTTTGCGAGCGTTGCCGCGATGCCGGTCTCATCGTCCGGATGAGCAAAGACGCCCATGATATCGGTCTTGAGAAGCTCGGCGCCTTGTCTGGGTGACGGTGAAGCGTCGGCGCCGGCACTCGAAGTGTCCGCTGATGGAGCGTTAAAGATTGGATAAACCGCAGCGCCAAAGGTCAATGCCACGAAGAACAGGAGTCTCATGATTTACTTTTTGTCTTTGATCAGCGATTTTCTTTGGCGGCCACCGGCAGCAGCACGTGGGATGCGCGAACGCGGTCCAGATAGATTGCGTTGTGAGCAACGCGGGTTTTGTCGCTGGCGCGGAATTGTCCGCCGGTATTCGGATTTGGATCATAGCCGGGCGCGCAACTGGAAGTAATGTGGACGCGCAGGCGATGGTCTCTGTTGAAAACAATGCTGGTCGACCAGAGATCAATTTCGAGGGGATAGACCTTGTCCGGCTTGAGCAACTTTTCGCGTGTGAACGATTGTCGGAAGCGTGCGCGCAAGATTCCCTCGCAGATGTTGAAGGAACGGCCATCGGGATAGACGTCGCACACCTTGGCGAAGAAATCGGTGTCCGGCGCATCGCTCGACGCCCACAATTTCACCCGGACATTGCCAATGACTTCCAGCGATTCGGGAAGCGGCTCGCTGGTGAAGACCAGCACGTCCGCCCGGCCTTCGATCTTGCGTTGGTCCATTGGGCCGGCGGGCAGGGTCAGTTGCGGACCACCGACGGTCGGCACGGGATCTTTCGGGTCGTAAGTGTAGGTTATTGGCGGCGCGTCGTTGGCGGATGCAGTTGCTGCTAACGACCGGTCGGAGTGAAAATAAAACTGCGTTGGTTTCGTTGGAACAGGAGGCCAATGATC
>JBDTOW010000109.1:0-8693 GCA_039933075.1 Verrucomicrobiota bacterium
GCTATTCTCGATTCTCCCTCCGGGAGGTGCCGGTCAAAATGTCCAAACTCCAGGCTGCCGGCGTCCCGCCGGCAGAAACTGCGCGTGTTGATCCTTTCTCCCACCGATTCGCTGCGAGATTAATCGCAACACAGGCCTCTGCCAGCGGGACGCTGGCAGCACGCTAAACACATACCATCGCGCTGCGATGTCCCCGCCCGCGTACTAGCGGGCGGAACGGTTGCGCCGCTGCACGCGGCGCGGACGGCGCAGCGCACCGTCCCTACCCCTATGGTTCACGGCTTCGATTCACGTCCGGATTTTGGAGGTGTCCCCTGCCCATGAAATGATAGGGCGCAATGCGCGCTTAAAAATCGGGGAAGTCTCGTTTTTGCTCCTGACCGCCTGAAGGCGGAACTCCGAACTGTGTAACCTCGTGGATCCATAGAGGATATTATCCCTCCTCACGCCTCGTTTTCTCAAAAAATCCTTCGCAACGCGCCCCCCGGCTATTGGTGAGCTGACTTCCCGGTGGAGGTGCCGGACACAACGGGCCATAGCCGGCGGCTATCGGCGCGATGCAAACAAGGTATTGGCCGATTTCATCCTTAAGGGGGATGATGTGTCCGGACGAATCCAATCCCGCACGCTAAGACGGCTTAGTAAGCCATTTACATCACCAAATTGGCGAAGGAGAAGTGGGACTTCATGGTCAAAGCTCGGCAGTGCAGTTTTGATTTTGAGTTGCGACTGTGGCGATTCGATGCCCCGCGGTTTCGGGAGTTGAGCCACGCGGCGCGCACGGATGCGAAGACCAAGCCAGGGAAGTTACGAGGATAACGACCGTGATAAAAACGAAAGAGAAGATCCAGATATGCGAACAACGATTGCTAAAAAAACGATTACTAACACAGGCAACGCTTCAAACCGGGCGCGATTACTCGCCGGGATTGCGCTCGCCATTCTCCTTACGCACCGCGCCGTCATAGGCGGTGAAGCGACGGTAGCCCTCGGATCCGCCGCTACTTTTGCAGTCCTGGCTGGCGCTACTGTCACCAGTACCGGTAACAGTATTGTTAATGGTGATGTTGGCGCGGGTCCAGGAACCGCGGTGCCTGGGTTTCCGCCGGGCGTCATCAACGGCATGCTGCACACCGGCGACCCCGCCGCCGCCCAGGCCCAGGCCGATTTGACGATCGCGTACAACGACGCCGCAGGACGAACGCTAAATCCTGTCACTGTGGCGGGAAACATCGGCGGCCAGACCCTCCCCCCCGGGCTCTATAAATCTACCTCTTCCCTCGCGATCTCGTCCGGAGATCTCACACTCGACGCCGGAGGCGACGCAAATGCTGTCTTCATTTTCCAAATTGCGTCCACTCTCACGACCACATCCGGCCGTCAAGTAATCCTGAGCGGTGGCGCTATTCCCGCGAACATTTTTTGGCAGGTGGGCAGTTCCGCGACTCTAGGAACGACCACAGTTTTTAAGGGAAACATACTGGCTGACCAGTCGATTACACTGGAAACCGGGGCGACACTGGACGGCCGAGCCTTGGCGCGGGTTGGCAGCGTTACGCTGGACGCCAATACCATCACGACTCCAAGTTCAACTCCAGTCACAACGCCGCTGCCTCCCAGCTTCGGCCCGGTCTCCCGCGCGCCCGATGGAAGTGTGACACTGGTCATCACGAACACGCCCGGCCTCGCGCTCACGCTGCAATACTCGACAGATTTTACGAGCTGGACGGTTCACTCCACGCCGACGCCAACCAGCAGCCCGTACGCGATCACCGACACCACGGCGTTGGCTAATGCCACGCGCTTCTACCGGGCATTCTATCCCTAACATATTTTGCGCACCGGCATTGAGGAATTCGATGCGGTCTCCCTTCATAAAACAAACAAAAGAAAGAAAATAGAAAATATATGGTGAGCGATACCACCCGATGCACCTACTGAAGCTCATTTGCGTGACAATCATCCAACTGCTCAAACGGGTCTGGTTGCTACCCCAATCTGTCATGATCGCCATCAAGCAAAGGCGGCGGCAAATCGTGCGGAACGAACTTGAAGCCGAAAGGCTCGACCGAATACGCAACCCATCAAAGTACCTGGGAAAGGAATAGTCCAAAAGCTGGTTCCAAGATGAACCATGATGACCAACAACGTATCATCTTCCTTGATAGTTCCTGGGGTTCCTCAGTCGGTCGAGTCGCTCCGCTTCAATCTCGTTCCGGTTGAGCGTCTCAACCTGCGCCGAGGCCCGCCTGGCAATTTCACCTTTTGAGAGGAATAGCGATCCGATCCCTTTCCAGGCTCGTTTTAGCGCGATTAGAGCTGTGTGATTGTTTAGCATCGGCTGCTCACGCGCTGAGTTGCTCATTGCTTTGGGAAAGCGCCGAAAACCCTTTGGGGTAAAACGGTCGTGCGCGCCACCGGTTTTTACGGATGCGCGTCTCTTTCGACTTTGTTGTATTCATTTTTCGAGTTGAGGCTGCCAGTGGTCTGGTGCCCACCGTGTCGAGCTTGTTTTAGTCAGCCAAGGTAAGCCTACAGCATCGAATGTTTATTCTCTATGGGGTGAAACCCTACCATAGAATCACCTGACTTCCTTGCGGGTGACCCGGGCCGAGAAGTGCAGCGGCGGTCATCTTCTAGTCCTTCTCGTTCGCCGGCCACCTTGTTGGACGCTGCCGTCGCCCAGTCCGCGGGTTCCGTGAATGGGGCATTCAAACACGACCGTGTCCGGCGGTGCGCTCTTCTCGTCATAATCCGGTTCCAAATATTCGTAGGAAACATTCTGCGGTCCGAATTGGGCCCAGTCTATCGCGACGGATTTCGAGCTGTCACCCGGACAGACCAATATATTGGGACTGTTCAGCTCGTTGGACATCGAGCTGAAATCAGGTGGAAACTTGTCGTTGTGATCGGTGGCCCAGATGCGGGCAGCGAGACCAATTTGCTTCATATTGTTCACGCAATTGATTCGCTGTGCCTTGTCCTTGGCGTGGGCCAGCGCGGGCAGCAACATGCCAGCGAGGATGGGAATTAGCGCCAGGCTGAGGTAGCCCATTACGAAGCCGCCAATAGCCAATCCTCCACCGCCAAACTGCTGCGGCGCCTTGCGCGACCGATTGTGGGCTATATGCCCCGTGATGATTGCCGGAATGCCGGCAATAATAGAGCAACCGAAAAACGACAGCACGCCCAGCACAAGACTGGTAATAGCCAGACCGCTGGCCGGAGGACGGGTGGACAACATGGGTGGGGGTGTCGTCGGCCGGGGATCAGGAGCTGCTGGTTTGGCGGCTAAATCCGCACGGAATTCGGGGAACTCGGAGAGAGGCTTCCATTCGCTGCTTCCTTCGGCCTGCACTTGCGTCTGGCCCGCAGCGCGTCCCTCCGCTATCCATTGCCGCACCTGATCCGCGCTGGCCGGGCCGTACTCCTTCTGATCTACTCCAAGAATTTTATACATGCGAACCTCACATTTTTTGAACGGGCTTCTCAGGGCGGCCAGGGTGCGTCGGGTTTAATCGGTGACGACGTTCGCACTTGGATCCAGGGGACATCGCGCGGGCCCATCGGATTGGCGACGATCTTTTTGGACAACGAGTCGTGATCCAGCCATTTCCGGATTTCCGCGTGGCCGTCCGCGAAAGAGAAACCGCAGGCGCCGTTGTGGTAGTTCGCGGGCATATTGCCCCAGAGATATTTCCGGTTCACGAAAACCAGGAAATAACCGTCGTCGATCGCATCCGGGTGCTCATCCAGAAAGACAAACGCTTGCGAAGGCGATGGAGTGATGATGTCAGAATATTTCTTAAACGTGTAGTGGGTGTTCTTGATCTCGGCGGTGTACCAACTGTCGCCGTTCATGTTCCCGTTCATCGAAACGCTCCGCACCCTCGGATAGGTCTTGCCCGAAAGCTTCACCGTGCTTTTGTCGGCCGGGCATTTATAGATATCGAGAGATTCGTTGTATCTCCAGAGAAGCCCCTTCGGCGCCTTGAGCAGGTTCACGTTGGTCGCGTCTTGCGGGGTCATCAGCCAGCCCTCCACCCAGCCACGCTGATCGCCCGTGCCGTTTGGGACCAGCTTGTCATTGTTATCGTCGGGATACATATACCAAGCCAAACCGAGCTGCTTGAGGTTGCTCATACACTTGATCCCTTGGGCCTTGGTCTTCGATTTGGCCAGAGCAGGCAACAACATGCTCGCCAGGATGGCGATGATCGCAATGACGACCAGCAGCTCGATCAGGGTGAATGCCGCGATTTTTGGGCGGCGCGCCTCATTCGAGGTTCGCTGACCCGGGTTATACTCTTGTTTCATAAGTTTGCTACAGGTGGTTTGTTGAACCTGTTGTAGCTTACAAGCACAGCCGGACGCGATAAAATTTTCGCGAGGGTCAGAGATGACTAATGGTGTGATTCGGGGCATGGACCTGGTCTTCGTTCTTGTCGCCGGCGGTCACACCATACTACTGCCTCACCCGGAGAAAGTTTGCAGAAGATTTTCGTGCCCCGGGCGACGCGGTAATTACACGATTACCGACTCGCGCATTCATTTTCCGACGAAAATGCCGCACGATAATGCTCTTGAGACTTTTTCGTTGAGTGCTACGCTGCGATTATGACCACGAAACCTTCTCCCGCTTCCTGCGAATGTTGCAGCGATATCAACCGTCGAAGTTTTCTCAAAACCACCGCGAGCGGCCTCGCGTTGGCGGCGTCTGGTTCGCTGCCATTGTTGGCGAGCCAACACGCCAGAGGTCCCGTTCTGAAGAAGGGGACTTCCGAAACGTTGGTGGCCACTCTATATAAAAGCCTGACGGAAACGCAACGACAGGCAGTCGTATTTCCCTTCGACGATCCCCTGCGATCCAAGGTGGACAACAACTGGCACATTACGAAGCAAAAAGTTGCCGACTTTTTCACCCCTGACCAGCAGGCAATGATTCGCGAGATTTTTCTGAAGATGCACAGTCCAGAATACGCCGAGCGCGTGATGAAGCAGGTCGAGCACGATGCCGGCAAGGGTGGTTTTGGTGCTTGCGCGATTGCGCTCTTTGGCGAACCGGGCGTGGGCAAGTTCGAGTTCGTTCTCAGTGGCCGGCACGTGACGCGTCGTTGCGACGGTGATTCGGTTGAGGGTGCCGCGTTCGGGGGGCCCATTTTCTACGGACATGCTGCTCTAAGCGACGAAGAGGCGCCGGATCATCCTGGCAATATTTATTGGTATCAAGCTCTGCAGGCCAACGAAGTGTTCAAAATGCTCGATGGAAAGCAACGTGAAAAGGCGTTGTTGGGCGACGCACGGGGTGAGCACGGAACAGAAACCGTGGCACTGACCGGCAAGAAGAGCGGATTGGCTGGCATTCCCGTGAGCGAATTGACACGCGACCAGAAAGAACACGTTCACAAAGTGATGGCGGATCTGTTGGCTCCGTTCCGCAAACAGGACGCCGACGAAGCAATGAAACTCATCAAGGCAAACGGTTTTGATAATTTGCACATGGCTTTCTACAAAAACCAGGACATCGGAAAGGACGGAGTCTGGGACGTCTGGCAGATCGAAGGTCCGGCGATGGTCTGGTATTTCCGTGGTGAACCGCACGTGCATACCTGGGTGCACATTCGTCAGCACGCCTAGCCGGATCCAGGCCCGTTTTGTTATTCCTCAGGAGTGGGCGCCGGAGGCGGCGCCTTTTGCGGAGCTGGAAGTTTTCCCTTGGGTTTGGAGGTGTCCGGTTTGCCGGACTCTTTCAAAAAGTTTTCCAGAACGAGCAGGTAGCCATCCAGCAACTCGCCGGCTTCCGCTCCGAGGTCCTCTTTCATCGCCTGAATCTCCTCGACCGACTTTTGCGCCTGGGCGCGGATGGAATCGACCGAGATTTGGCCGGTCATGAGCCCGGCCACCATCTCTTTGAACTGCTCGGTGGCCTCGGGGTTAGCTCCACTTAGAATCTCCTCCGGGAGCTTGCTTGTATCTTTTGGATCAATTCCCTGGGCACGCAGTTCATCTGTCATTGCGGTTATTTTCGCTTTTTTCTGACCGGACCCGCTTTTGGCGAAGTCCGCTTTCTGCGCGGCCGTTTCCCGAAAAATAATGGTCGCGACCTTGTCGCGCGGAATATTCATCTTGCCTTGAATCTCACTCTTTAATTCGACATTCGTTTGCGTTACGGCGATCAGGCTGCCGTAGTAGCGGTCTCCATTAATTAATTCGATAACGTCGGCTTTCAGCAGGGCGGGCAACAGACAGATGGCGCCCGCCAGGACTTTCAAGAATTGCGATCTCCTGGGAATGCTGAATGCTGTTTTCATAATAAATGCTTCTACCGGGCAGCGGTTTTGCCGGGATGTTTTGTTCACGGAGATAACGTGCCAGAACCTGGCAAAAAGACAATTCCACATATTTGTTTGTGGAACGGTCTCCCGTCTCGCGCCTCACGTCCCGGCTGTTGGACCTGGGGGCACTGGACTTTGGACTTGGAACTAAAAGCAATGCGGAGTGCTTGCTTTTGGAGTTTTGAGAATCAATCCTTGATCGTTCTCAATCGCTGAGTCGAAATTTCGAAGACCATGAAAGCCGCTCACATCAAACAAACCGGCCCGCCCGAGAATATCACCTATGGCGACTTACCCTTGCCGAAGCTCGCCGGGGCACAAGTGTTGGTGAAGATTCGAGCCGTGTCGGTGAATCCGGTGGATACTTACATCCGCGCGGGAATGATCCAAATGGACTTGCCCATGCCGTTTATTGTTGGGTGCGATTTGGCCGGCGTCGTCGAAGAGGCCGGCCCGAATGCGAAACGCTTTGGGCCGGGGCATCGGGTTTGGGGGAGCAATCAGGGCTTGCTTGGGCGGCAGGGGACCTTTGCGGAGTATGCGGTCGTTGACGAATGCTGGCTTTATCCGACGCCCGACAAGGTGACGGATGAACAAGCCGCGGCGATCCCTCTGGTAGGCATCACGGCGCATCTTGGTTTGATCAGGGAAGCCAAATTGCACAAGGGCGAAACGATTTTTGTCAACGGTGGAAGCGGAGGAGTTGGGTCGACCGTCCTGCAAATGGCCAAGGCGATCGGCGCCCGCGTCGTCACGACGGCGGGCAGCGACGAGAAGGTGGAAGCCTGCCTCAAGCTGGGGGCTGACGCGGCGATTAATTATAAAACGCAAAACGTCGAAGCTGAAATTAAGAAGTTCGCTCCGGCGGGAGTCAATGTGTGGTGGGAAACGTTGCGGGAACCAGACTTTGACCGCGCCATTGGCTCGCTGACCGCCCGGGGACGTATGATTGTAATGGCCGGCCGTGAGGCCCGGCCGCCTTTTCCAGTTGGGCCGTTCTACGTCAAAGGCTGTTCCTTGCACGGCTTCGTCATGTTTTTGGCGACCCCGGACGAACAACGCGCCTGCGCGGAGGACATCAATCGATGGATGGTCGAGGGGAAACTTCGCGCGAAGATCGATCGAGTGATGGCTTTATCGCAAGCCGCCGAGGCGCACCGATTGCAGGAAGAAAACACGATTGGCAAGAAGGGCACTCTCGCGGGAAAGATTGTATTGAAGCCGTAAACGTTAGTCAGGGTTGCTTCGATCCCAGCCACTCCACGGCGTTCTCGATTATCCCCTCTGTCTGGTTCCCGATGAAGTTGGTGTAAGCTTGCTTTTGCGCCGGCTGCTGTTCATCCCAAACAACAACGCGAACCGGGGCAGCGTCGGCTCGCCACGCCGGCGAAACGAAACTCGCCACGCTGCTAATCAGCGCCATCATTAAGATCCAATGGAAGGGTTTTCGATGCACAGGTTGCTGTTACACGATGTTCGTCGCGTCGGACGTTTCAGTCTGATGGCGAAAAGATTTTCCGGAGCGCGCTCGATGGCATAAGCTCAGGCTATCGCCGAAGTTTTCCCGCGCGACGTTGTTCCGTTTCGACAACAGGAATGGTGACGGATCAAGGCGGGTTTGCAAGATCCCCCTGGCGATGACGAGACGAGCTATTCTTGGGTTGAGCCGACTTCTTCGAGCCGCCGGATTTGAATTGGTCCAAAACCATTGCTGGTAGAAAAGAGTGGCGAACCATTCGTCCCATCGTGCGAAGGTAAAATCTTCGTTCGAATCGGGACAGTCCTGGAGGCAACCGGTTGGAATTGAGGAACCGCCAAAACGCCAGAATGTTTTCGATGTTCCGATTTGACTTTACGTTTCCCCGGGAAAGATCCCAGGCGATGCACTCATGGTAATCCTCAGCCGTTGTTTTGATTTGTGAAACTGGCAGGTCATCGATGGCTCGGGCGAAAGCGCTAAACCGATAACTGATAATCCTCGCCCGCGGGATAGCCGGATCCTTGATTGTGCTTGGTAATTTTTTCATCTCCTGGCGAATGTTAGAAACGCGCGTCGCAGGGATGCCTTCCGGCAGTCCCAAGCCAACTCCGCAGTTAAGCCGCGCAGCCATTAGCGATGGGAAAGAAGCTGTTCTTGAGCTGGTTTGCCCGTGGCGACAAGAGTGGGGAAGTGACACAGCCGGAGCCAGACATAGAGGCACTTCATGGATTTTACCAAATCGTTAAACAGCCCCGGTTTCGTGAGATAAAAAGTTGCCCCCAAATCGTAGGCCCGGTCCGCATCAGCGGCCCGGTTCGACGCCGTCAAGATGATGATGACCAGTCTCTTCAAAAATGGCTGCCGGCGCACCCAGTGGA
>JBDTOW010000110.1:0-8684 GCA_039933075.1 Verrucomicrobiota bacterium
GAAGATGTCACGCACGATGCCGCCCACTCCGGTGGCGGCACCTTGGAACGGCTCGACCGCGCTCGGATGATTGTGCGACTCGATCTTGAACGCGATAGCCAGGCCGTCGCCGATATCAATGATGCCGGCATTTTCCTCGCCGGCGCCGACCAGGATCTTTTTGGACTTGGTGGGAAACGTCTTCAGCAGCGGCCGAGTGTTCTTATAGGAGCAATGCTCGCTCCACATCACGGAGAAGATTCCCAACTCAGTGTAGCTCGGCTCGCGTCCGAGGATATCCTTGATGCGTTCGTATTCATCCGGGGTGAGGCCGTGCTTTAGGACAAGCTCGGGGGTGAGGGCGGGTTCTGTCATCGATTAAGATTCTTAGGTTGCCGGATTTTCACGCCGCCTTCGCCTCCAGCTTGTTCTGTAGCGCGCGAATCAGGCTTTCAAAGATGAGGCGGCCATCGGCGCTGCCGAGCAAAGATTCGCAGGCGCGTTCGGGGTGTGGCATCAAGCCGGCGACGTTGCGGCGTTCGTTGCAAATGCCGGCAATATTCAACAGCGACCCGTTCGGATTGGCGCCGTCCGTTAACTCGCCCTGTGCGTCACAATATTGCCAGAGGATTTGCCCGTTGGCCTGGAGTTTCACCAGCGTCGCATCTTCAGCGAAATAGCAACCTTCGCCGTGGGCAATTGGAACGCGCAGCAATTTGCCCGCGGGAATCCGGTTGGTAAATGACGAATCGGCCGTGAGAGTTTTCAGGAAGATATGTTCACAGCGGAATTGCAGCGAACGATTCCGAATCAGCGCTCCCGGAAGCAGGCCGGCTTCGCACAGGACCTGAAACCCGTTGCAAATCCCAAGCACCAAACCACCGTTTGCGGCGAACTCCTGCACTGCTTGCATCACCGGGCTGAACCGTGCGATCGCGCCACAACGCAAGTAATCGCCATAGCTGAAGCCGCCGGGCGCGATCACCGCGTCGGCATCGCCAAGCGAATGTTCCTTGTGCCAGATATAACGCGCTGAGTGACCGAGAATACGAACGGCATGAAGGGCGTCCTGGTCACAATTGGACGCCGGGAATTGGAGGACAGCGAAGTTCATGAGAGTGTGGTTAGTGATGACTGATCAGTCCAGGCTGACGGGCACGGGAAGCCACCGCTGGTTCTTGTTTGCTCGTCACTGGAAATCTCATTCTATCTCCAGGCAGTAGTCTTCGATCACCGGATTGCTGAGGAATTTGTGACACGCCTGATCGAGCTGCTTGCGGGCGCTCTCCTGGTCATTTCCAGTTAGTTCGATTTCCAGATACTTGCCGACGTGTACCGCGCCGATCCCCTGGTAACCCATGTGTTCCAAGGCGTTTTGCACGGTTTTGCCTTGTGGATCGAGCACGGCTTTTTTCGGCGTAATAATGATTTTGGCTTTCATATCAGTTCGAGATCATCCCGCAAACCAGTCCAACGCAATGTTGGGGAAACGACCGGCAGGACGCTAGTTCTTTTTAAGGGCGCTCGAACTAACTAACTAATCGGGTTGGAGTCTTGCGGCAAGGACGTTAAGCCAATGGACACCGTTCCCAGCGCGACGACGAGAAGTTCCTTATCGTCGTCACAAACTTCCAAGGATCGAATCGCGCGGCTAATCTCGTCGAGGAATTCATTTCCCAAACCGGATCCTCTCATACCATTGCCTTGCCTCTTGCAAGTCGGTTTCGGCTAGCGGGCGGATGACGACACGCCATTTCACTGCTTCCTCTTGCGAAGTTGGTGCGCGTGGATGACGCCGCCGAAGGACTCCCCGCTGCGCTGTCGCCGGGTGGCCTCGGCCGGCAGGTCTTCGTCCTGACTGAAATGAACGCGGCCCAGTTCGGTGGCTCGGTCGAGAAGGTCCGGGTCCTCCAACCGCGTCGCTTCATCAAGTTGCGCAGTCAGCACATCCACGCCCCGCAGAAGCAAGCCTCGCGCCGCCGGCACATGCACGTCCATGTAGAGGCCGACGCTCACGCCAGCTTGCCCATCTCACGCAACCGCTTCCAAATCGGCGACTCCCCTGCCTGCGCCCGCAGCTTCTCCACCTCTTGCGCGCTCCGCTGAATGTGCGCGTCCATCTCCGGCTTGTGGTCGTAGTAATAACCCAGCGCCGCGTGAATCTGCGCCAGCGACCGGTGCAGGTGCTGGAAATGGATTTCCTCGGGGCTCCACCCGTGCGCAATCACATCCAGGGCGACTTCGACGACTTTAATGTTGGCCGCATCAATCCACGCCATGCCGCGGTCATCGAGTTGAATATGAGCTTCGTTGAAGCAGGCATGGCCGGACTTTAACTCGCAGCACCGGTCGCGGCAAGCCGCAAGCACGGCCCGCAGCAGACGGCCTCTTGGTGCCCGAACCGAGCACCACGCTCTTGTTATGCTGCCTCGCCGGTGCCAAACTTCCCGCGTGAGACCTTACGAAGCACTCGTCCAGTTTATCGCCTCGCTGAGTTCCCGCGAGGTAGTCGATTTCAAGCCTTCTGAGGCTGCGCGCCAGTGCGTCTGGGATCTCATTGCGCGGTATACGCTCGTCCACGAGGAGGACGCGTTCTGGGGCTGCCGGGTGGACCACATCATCAGCCGCAAACACGGCGGGGCCTCGGAGCCGGGGCAACCTTGCTTGGGCCTGCGCCTGCTGCAACAACGCAAAGGGCAGCGACCTCCGCACTCTCGTCGGGCAGCCGCCGCAACTCCTCCGGCTGTTTCATCCACGCTCTGACCGTTGGGGCGCCTGCTTTCTGTTAAGTGGAGTTCGCATCGACCCGGCGATTGGCGAGGCCACCCTGAAACTGCTCCAACTCAATCACGACAGTCGCCTCCGCGAACGCGAAACCCTCGCCAAAACCGGACGCTACCCCACGATCGAAGCTCTTGCGCAAAGTACGATGGTAAAAAAGTTCGTAACTGCCGCTATTCTCCGGGCATGGTGTTGTCTCAGCGCACTTATGTGCTCTCCGAAGATGCACTGAGGGCTTTGCGGACCGCCGACGTTCGATTTTCAGAGTTGAGCCGCGAGACTGCCGCTCCAAGCCTGGAGGAGGTCGCTGGTGAAAGAGTATGATATTTTCATTCTCCCCTACTACAACGACGGTACCCCAAATCTAACCGGCCAGGTTCCAAGACCTTCAAGCTCGCCTCCTGGAGCGATTTGAAGGGCTGCCTTATTTTCCCCAACCCAATCAGGGCTTCTGGAAATTTGGAGAAATGACTTACCGCGATGAGATCGTCATCTACCGCGTGATTAGTCAAAACCCGGCCAAGTCCCGTGACTTCCTCATGAACCTCAAAGAACAATTGAAACGGGAGTTCCAGCAACAAGAGGTTCTGATCATCGAGCGCGAAATCGGCCTCTTGTGAGCCCACTCGGACACTCGAAAACTCGATTGAAGCTTGGGCGGCAAGCAAAGTTCATTACTTATTTCAGTGTCTTGTGTCATTACGTGGGACCGACCCCTTCACAGGACAGGAGCAGTTCCATGCGCCGTCAGACGTAGGGACTAAATTCCTCCATTGGAGCGTTGAAATCGGGCGCGGGATCCATCGTTTTTACCCCATGCCCACAAGTGAGCCATCAAGAATATTTTCGCAACCATGCATCCAAACTTCTTCCTTCGGCGTATTGACGGTTGTTATCTGGTGAAACTCTAAATCGAGAACAACAAAAACAAAAGGAAAGCCATGAAAATGAAACAAGTCGGCCGAAGCGTTTCGGTGGCGGTCGCCAGCCTGTCGCTGGCCGGCCTCCCACTGCATGCTTCGAGTCATCGCGAAGCGCCACTGATTACTCAAATGCCGAAACTGGACAGCACGGACTTATACCTGTTTAACAGTTACGAACCAGGCCGCTCCAATTTCGTGACGTTCGTCGCGTGCTATCTGCCGCTTCAAACGCCGTACGGCGGCCCAAATTTCTTCACGCTCGACCCCCAGGCGGTGTATGAAATACATATCGATAACGACGGCGACGCCAAGGAAGATATTACGTTTCAATTCCGTTTCAGCACGGCGCGCAAGGATATCGCGCTGACGATTGGACCTCCGGGCAACCAGAGAACCAACGCCATTCCCCTGGTACAGGCCGGTCAGATCACCTCCACGAACAACGCAGCATTGAACGTTCTCGAAACCTACACAATCCAGATGATCAAAGGAAACCGGCGCACAGGCGAAGCGCACCAAGTGGCGAATGCCACGGATAGTTCAACGACTTTCACCAAACCGGTGGACTATATCGGCAGCAAAACGCTTCCCGATTACGATGCCTATGTGAACAACTATATTTACAACATCGCGATCCCGGGTTGCAACACGCCCGGCCGAGTGTTAGTTGCGCAACGCAAAGACCCGTTCGTCGTCAACCTTGGCGAAACATTTGACCTTGTCAATTTCAGCAACCCGCTCGGCCCGCCCGACGGCGAACGCGATTCGTTGGATGACGACAACGTCACCGCGATCATGGTGGAATTGCCAAAGGAATGTCTCCTTGGCGCTCCTGATAAACCGATCATCGGCGCCTGGACCACGGCCAGCAAGATTGATGGAACCAACATCACGCAAGTTTCACGCCTCGGCATGCCCCTGGTCAATGAATTGGTGATCGGTATCAAAGACAAGGACACGTTCAGCATGAGCGAACCAAAAGACGACGCCCAGTTTGCCGATTACGTGACCCACCCCACGCTGCCCGCCCTGGTCGAACTTCTGTTCGGCGCCGCAGGAGTCAAAGCACCCACCAAGTTTCCTCGCACGGATCTGGTTGCAGTCTTTGCCACCGGGGTAGATGGTTTGAACCTGAACGCGCAACCCGGCGTCATTGGTGAGATGGTGCGATTAAATACGAGCATTCCCGCGATTCCCGCCGCCCAGCAAAAACGCCTCGGCGTGCTCGAAAGCGATACGGCCGGTTTCCCCAATGGCCGGCGTCCGGGTGACGACGTGGTGGATGTGGCATTGCGCGTTGTGATGGGCGTGCTCTTACCCCTCGCCGACGCGCCGTCCGGCCCATTGGCGTTCACCGATGGCGCGTTTATCGACGCGAAGATGTTTCCCGAAAAGTTTCCGTACCTGAACACGCCGATCATCTCGTCGCCCCTCGAACCCGAGATTACCATTACGCTGCAATCCGCCGCGCAGGTTCAAGGGCCTTATCGCAGCATCCCGGCGACCTACGACTCGGCGGCAAGAACGCTAACCGGAACACAACCGGATCCGAAAACCGGATACTATCGACTGAAGGCCAACGGTAAGGTTAGTCTCGACGGCGTAAAGGTCGAAGGCACCAATGTCGAAATCGGAGTCAAGTAACGCCGCGCAAATGTTTTGAAAACAGATGTCCTGCTCGTGTGAGAGGATGGCGGGTTTTGATGGTGAATCGTGTGCCCATCAAAACCCGTCCTTGATTCTCCGACTCATAATTGGTGAAACTCAAGAGCAACAAACCAATCAAGCTTTCGCTGCGCTATGGCAATGGCCATCCTTTCGAAGTCAAGCTCCGCCCGCATTCGAAGCCGCTGGCTGGACTTTGGGCTGGCCGTTTCCGTATGTCTCGGCGCAGTTGAGCCGGGACGGACTACGCCGTTCACTCCAAGCGACGATCATCAGGTGCTGGAACGCCTGCCCGCCAAAACGTCCTCGGCGGACCTTCTCATTTTACGGCGCGCTCGAGCGGCGCTCACGAATGATCCGGAAAATCTGCAAACGTCCTTACGATTAGCCAGGGATTATATCGCCAAAAGTCGCGCCGAATCGGACCCGCGCTACCTCGGTTATGCGCAAGCCACGCTTGCTCCCTGGTGGGACTCGCCGGACCCGCCGGTTGATATACTGGTTCTCCGAGCCACAATCCGTCAGAGTAATCATGACTTCGACAATGCCCTGGCCGATCTCGCCAAAGCGCTTAAGGCGGACCCCGCCAATGGCCAGGCTTGGCTTACCCGCGCCACTATTTTGCAAGTCCTCGGCGAGTACGATGACGCGAAGCGCGCTTGCCTGCCACTTTGGCGACTGGCTTCCGAACTGATAACGGTGACGTGTGCCTCAAGCATCGCGAGCCTCAGTGGCGAAGCCGCACGGAGCTATGAATTGCTCGATCGCACATTGGAAAGAAACTTCAACGCTGCTGCCAGTGAACGCTTATGGGCGTTGACAGTACTCGCGGAAATCGCTGTCCGGCTCGGCCGTGACACCGAAGCGGAAAGCTATTTTCGACGCGCGTTGGCTTTGGAACTGCGCGATGGTTACCTGCTGGGCGCCTACGCCGACTTCCTGTTGGACCACGATCGCCCCACCGAGGTTACCGACTTGCTAAAGGACGAAACGCGCGTCGACGGATTGCTCTTGCGCGTTACCCTAGCCGAAAAATCTCTTCGCCCTCAACCCGCCGCTTTCACGGCGCATGGCAGCGCGTTGCGCGAACGTTTCGCGGCCAGCCGCCAGCGCGGCGACAAGGTGCATCGACGTGAAGAAGCTCGGTTCACGTTGCATCTTTTGAATCAACCAAAAGAGGCGCTCCGACTCGCCAAGGAAAATTGGACGATCCAACGGGAGCCAGCAGACGCTCGCATTCTGCTTGAGTCAGCCTTGGCCGCCAAAGATCCTGCATCCGCACGGCCAGTGATGGATTCGCTGGAGAAGAACCATCTCGAAGATCTGGAACTGGCCAAATTGGCAAGCCAATTCAATACAGGGTTCGGAGTCCCGCCTTCAGGCGGTCGGAAGCCAAAATGAGAACTGCCGCTCAACGAAGGCTCGCGACGCGATGGAGTTTTCGCATCGGGCTATTTGCCTTTTGGATCGCTGCGTTTGCGGTATCAATCATCCCCAACGTCTATGCTCATAAGCCGAGCGACAGTTATCTCAGTCTCCAGGTCGACAACACGACGACCATAGGCCAGTGGGACATTGCCCTCCGCGATTTGGAATATGCCATCGGGCTGGACGCCAACAATGATGGAGCGATCACGTGGGGCGAGCTCCGTGCGCGCCAGAAGGCTGTCGAGGATTATGCGCTGTCGCGCCTTCACTTGAGACTCGCCGATTCAGTGGGTCGAATGCGAGTCACGGAACTTCTGGTGGACAATCACACCGATGGCGCCTATGCCGTGTTGCGATTCACGGTTGATGGCGGATCATCCCCAAAAACTATCGAGATTACTTACCGCGCCCTCTTCGATATCGACCCGCAACACCGCGGCCTCCTTCGGCTCGTCGCCCACGGTCAGACGCAAACAGCGGTGTTCAGCCCGGACAATGCGACCCAGCGCTTCGAGCTTGGCACACCGGATGGCGGCAAACAGTTTCTCAGTTTCGCGTGGGAGGGTATCTGGCATATTTGGATCGGGTTTGATCACATTCTGTTTTTAATTGCGCTTTTGCTGCCAGCCGTGTTGCGCCGCGAGAACGTTCGCTGGCGCGGAGTGGACGGATTCGCGCCGGCATTTGCGAACGTGTTTAAGATCGTCACCGCTTTCACCCTGGCGCACTCGATCACGCTGAGTTTGGCGACCCTGGGGATTGTCAGGCTGCCGTCGCGCTGGGTGGAATCGGCCATTGCGGCGTCCGTGGTCCTCGCGGCCTTGAACAATATCTACCCATTTTTTCATGGCCGCGGCTGGCTCGTAGCCTTTGGTTTCGGACTTGTGCACGGCTTCGGATTCGCCAACGTCTTGCTGGATTTGGGTCTCGAAAAAGGCGCGCTGGCTCGCGCGTTGGTCGGCTTTAATCTCGGCGTCGAAGCCGGCCAGCTCGCGATCGTGGGCGTGTTTCTTCCGCTGGCCTACGGACTGCGCGCCACCTGGTTTTATCAGAGATTAACTCTCAAATTCGGCTCGCTCTGCGTAGCGCTGATCGCGTCGAGTTGGATGTTGGAACGTATGTTTGGTTTTCGCGTTCTGCCTTTCTAAAATCAGATTAATGTCCAGCACCACAGGCACAGACGCCGATCCGGATGTGCTGCTCATCGTCGGCAGCACGCATGGCCCCTGTGGGGCCAACATATCCATTGCCTCGAGTTTTACGAGACCGACGCGTCGCGCGGTTTCGTTCGAGGCGCCAAGTGGGGCCTGCAACCAACTGGTGGCCCGCTTTCCATGACGCGCAGTTATCCGTGGGGCGAAAGCAACGCCATCTGGGGCGCCAACTTCCACCAGGAACTCCGCAAGCGTCTCGGACGCTCCGCGATGTGGGGCATTATCGCCGAAGACCTTCCCGAAGAAGCGAATCGCGTCGTGCTCGATCCCCTCCTCAAAGACTCGGATGGTATCCCCGCGCCTAAACTCATTTATCGGATGTCGGAAAACTCGCGTCGCCTGCTCCAGTTCCACCTGCAGCGCGCCAAGGAATCACTCGAAGCAGCCGGCGCTTATGATGTCGTCACCGCCCCGCTCATCCGCGAAACCGGATGGCACATTCTCGGCACCTGCAAAATGGGGGCCAACCCCGCAAACTCGGTCGTCGATCCCTGGGGTGGGTGCCACGACGTTCCAAACCTTTTTATCTTTGACGGCAGTATTTGGCCGACCTCGAGTGGCATGAACCCGACTGCGACCATTGCCGCATTGAGCCTGTGGTGCGCGGATCATCTTGTCGAGAAGCGGCGCCAACAAAAGGTGCCAATGTGATGCAACGTTTCATGAGAGCCTCCTCCCGCTTTCGCGCGCGAAA
>JBDTOW010000111.1:0-8667 GCA_039933075.1 Verrucomicrobiota bacterium
CCGAAACCACTTTCACCCAGTTGTTTCCGACACCGTCAGCAGCCCCGGCGCGGCCACGGCAGTTTTATCACGCCCGACTCCAATGACTTTTAACAAAAAATAGCCAGTGTTATGAATGACAAGCAGAACACAACCGCATCCGGGGGCTTCACCTTGATCGAGCTTCTGGTCGTGTTCGCCCTCAATGAACCGTTCGCGCTTCTACCAACTTTTCGTTTCGTAACCGTGCTAGCGCAGGCCCGCTGGACTATCACCAGCATTCAACCCGATCCCAGCGATGAAGACCACTCGTAGACCGCTAAACATACTGAATTACAAGGAGTCCGGAAATGTGAACCGACGAGATTTTCTGCAACGTTCGTTGAAAGGCGGCCTGGCCCTGTATTGCTTCGGCCTCGGGTCGCAATCTTCCCCGGCGCTCGCGCAGACAGCACCTCCACCTCCCGATGATCTGTTCTATTGGTCAGCGGCCCGGCTGGCCCGGGCCATCCGCGACAAATTGGTTTCGTCGGAACAGGTCGTCCAAGCGCATCTCGACCGAATTGTTCAGGTCAATGGCACGATCAACGCGGCGGTGCAAGTCACCGCGAAGCGCGCGCTGGCCGAGGCGCGCGCCGCCGATGCGGCGCTGGCGCAAGGTAAAAACCCAGGCGCACTTCACGGCGTGCCGATGACCATCAAAGACAGCTTCGACACCGAGGGAGTTATCACCACGGCCGGCACTAGAGGCCGGGAGAAGTTTGTGCCGGCTCAAGACGCAACGGTGGTGGCGCGCTTGCGTGCGGCGGGTGCAGTTCTCCTGGGGAAGACCAACACGCCCGAGTTCACCTTTGACGGAGACACAAACAATTTGGTTTATGGGCGGACCCGTAACCCATTCGATCTGACCCGTACACCTGGCGGAAGCTCGGGCGGACCCGCGACGATTGTCGCCGTGGGAGGGTCTCCTCTGGACATCGGCAGCGACACAGTCGCGAGCATTCGATGGCCGGCGCATTGTTGCGGCGTCGCGGGAATCAAGCCGACTTCGGGCCGCGCCTCACTGGCTGGGCACATCGTCGGATCAGGATCGCCGCTTGGAATGCTCACTCAGCCAGGCCCGATCTCGCGGTACGTCGAGGATCTCATTTTAATTTTACCGATCATTGCCGGACCCGACCCGCGGGATCCCATAGTGCAAGCCAAACCATTGGGCAACCCAGCGAGCCTGGATTTGAAATTACTGCGCGTCTCCTTTCACACGAACAACGGAATCGAGGCCCCGACGGCAGAGATCGCCGAAGTGGTGCGCGCGGCGGCCACAGCGCTGTCGGGAGCCGTCACAGACATGGTTGAGACATACCCATCCGCGTTGAGCGACACCTCGGCCGTTACCAACGGTATTTTCCGGCTCAACGGACGTCAGTACTTTCGAGACCTGCTGCAAGCGGCAGGCACCTCATTGAGTAACGCCGGACCTGTACTGCAGTATCTGAGCACCAGTCTCACGGCTCTGACGGGCGCACAGATCACGGATGCTATGGCGCGACGTGACGCTTTCAAGCAAGCGCTCCTGGATTTTATGCAGGATTACGATGTGATCTTATGTCCGGTCAACGCGCAGCTTGCGCCGCTTCCCGAGGGCGATCTCAGTACCAGCTACACCCAGGCCTACAACGTGGCCGGTTTCCCCGCCGCAGTTGTGAGGGGTGGAACATCAAGTCAGGGACTGCCGATAGGCGTGCAAATTGTCGGGCGCCCATGGAAGGAGCACGTCGTCCTGGCGGTAGCTCAGTTTTTGGAAACCGCACTCGGCGGTTGGAAGCCAGTGCCTCTCCCGGTGCTCAAGGTCCAACGCCTTTCTACTTCATCCAATCTTTCCTGGAAGGGATACGGAACACTTCAATCCTCTGAACAGATTGATGGTTCATGGCTCGAACTGCCCAAAGCGTCTGCTCCGTATCGTGTGATCAATAACGGATCAAATCGGTTCTATCGCGTTAGGCAATGAACGGCGCCGCGCTAGCCCGGCAAACCGGTACTTGGAACCGAAACAACAATAGATATGGAAGCAAGAAACCTCATCCTGATTACCGTCATCGCGGCTCAGAGCCTGGCGATCTCCGCACGGGCATTGCAACCGGAAGTGCTTTATGCTTTTGGAAGCGGTGGGCCGCGATACCCACTAGGTGGCCTGATCCAGGGCACCGACGGCAATTTTTACGGCACGACTTCGTCAGGCGGTATTAGCGATAACGGGACAGTGTTCAAGGTAAGCGCCACCGGAGAGATGGTCATGCTGACTTCATTCAACGGAACAAACGGCGCTTACCCGATAGGCGCTCTCATAATGGGCAATGACTCCAATTTCTACGGCGTGACCGCAGCGGGAGGTGCCAACGGAAACGGGACGGTGTTCAAGGCAACCGCAAACGGGGCGCTGACCACGCTCGCCTCGTTCAACGGCACCAACGGTGCAAATGCCCAAGCCGGCCTCGTATTGGCTGTGGACGGTAGTTTCTGCGGCACGACTTCGGGAGGCGGTAGCAAAGATGCAGGGACAGTCTTCAATGTCACAACCAATGGGGTGCTGACCAGTTTGGTCTCGTTCAACGGGATCAATGGCTCGCTTCCGGTCGCGCCATTGGTGGTGGGTAATGATGGCAACTTTTACGGCACGACCGCATACGGCGGCCGCTTCTCTTGGGGAAGTGTATTCAAGATGACCCCAAATGGTGAGTTGACCACGCTGGCTTCCTTCAACCGCACCAATGGTATAAATCCTCACGGACTGGTATCGGGCATGGACGGCAATTTCTATGGCACAACGGGCGTCGGAGGTAGCGGCTACGTTGATTACGACAACCCCGGCGCCGGGACAGCGTTCAAGATTAGCCCCAACGGCACGCTGACGACGCTGGTCTCGTTCAGCGGTACCAACGGCTTTGTGCCGAATGCGCCAATGGTAATTGGCATAGACGGTAATTTCTACGGCACCACCCTGTGGGGCGGAATCGACAATATTACCAATACTGGTAGTGGGACGATGTTTAAGTTGGCTCCGGACGGGACTTTGAGCACACTGGTTTTGTTCAACGGTGCCAATGGCTCGGAGCCAAATGGATTGGTGTTAGGCAAGGACGGCAACATCTTTGGCACGAGCACTGGCGGCGGGGGGGGCGGCGGGGGCACGATCTTCCGGTTAGTCCTGCCGAGACTGGGAAGCCTTGTCCGAGAACCTGGCGGAAGTTTCATCATCAGAGGCACGGGTCCGGCCCACGATTCGTACCGCCTTTGGGCGAGCACCGATTTGTCGCTGCGGCTCGGCGCTTGGACGCTGATGACCAGCGGTTCCTTCGATAGCACCGGATGCTTCTCCCTCACCGATGCCAGCGCACCAACGAACACCTCGCGCTTCTACCGGATTTACGTTCCGTAAAATCGAGCAGTTGGCCTCTGAAACCGAAACAACGATTGGCAAGTTTGGTGAACACGCCGAACTCGACAGCGGTGAGCAGGACTTTGGAACTCCAGAAAGCAAAAGCGGTCTGGAGGATGGCATCGGGCGCGTGGTGCTGGGTAGTTATGCGGAAAAGTGTCTCCAACAATCACCCGGTTTTGAATCCCTCGAGCATTTGCGCATGGATAGCCATTGTGATAGTGGTTGTCCCGCTTTCAGCTTTGATCTGAACCGGGTTGAAATCCCCGGATTCTCCCGATGTCTGAAGCGTGATCTGAATCGGATCGAGGATCTCATGGACGATCTCCCGAGTATTTCTGAGACGAAGGGTGATTACATCATTACAGGCAGCAGTCTTGTCGAACACCATGCTCTGGAGAGTCGCACTGGCCACTCGCTCGGTTTTGCTACCGTTGGTTTCGATGACTTCCAGATTCACGATTGCGCCGGCCCGCTGCTGGCTGACCCGCTGGCAAAAAGCCGGCCAATCGAAACTTTTTATTTCATGTATCATGTGCCTGGTTTAGTTGAAAGGCTGTCAGGATTGGGATTTGGAAGTTCGTTGCGGTTAATGGGGAGTCGGACCTTAAAACGGGTTTCACCAGCGCGCGATTCAAATTCAATCTCACCGCCATGACGGTCGCCGACGATGCGGTTGCTGATGATCAGGCCAAGGCCTGTGCCGGTGCCGACGCCTTTAGTGGTGAAAAAGGGTTCAAACATGTGCGACTGGACGTCCAGAGGAATGCCAGCGCCATTGTCCACGATTTCGACGACAAGTTGATTATCCTCCAGGCAAGTGCCGACACAGATTTTGCCAGTGCCATTGACAGCGTGGATGGCGTTGTCAATGAGATTGGTCCACACCTGGTTGAGTTCGCTTCCATAGGCCATGATGCGCGGCACGGAGCGATCGAATGCCCGAACGAGCGTCACGTTTTTCAATTTGTGACCCAGCATCGTCAGAGTGCTCTCAATCCCTTCATGGATGTCCACCTCCTGCATTGGAGACTGGTCCATGTAAGAGTACGATTTGACGGCCTTGACCAGTTCCGCAATGCGTCCGGTGCTCTGCTCCACCTGGCTGACCAGCGATTTGAGATTCAAGCGCGCTTCCAGCCAGCCCAGCGCATCAGCATGGCTCGCGGGCGGAAGTTTGTCCGTCAATTCGCCGAGCCAGACTGAGTCCAATCCGGCATTGACGAAGGTTGGGGCGAGATCCCAGGCAGCCGCCACACCGTGGCCATCAAGCCAGTTGGAGATTGTTTCAGCACGATCGCTGCGCGTGAGGTGATCCAGTACAGGAGCCTGCGCGAGCCTTTCCGAAGCAATCTGTGAAGCGTCCAGCAAATGCCGCCAATGATCATGCTCCAGCGCTTTGCTGAGTTGGCAAAGGAGAGCCTGCACTTTGTCCGCAGTCTGTTGCAGATGCGCCGCCGCCCGTCGCGCTGCCGCCGCCGGATTATTCAACTCGTGCGCCAGACCGGCCGCCATCGTGCCGAGCGACGCGAGCTTTTCCCGTTGCTGCGAGTAGCCTTCCATGTTGCGCATCCTGTTTGCAGCCGCGCGAAAAACCTCTCGCGTGACCGACGGGCAGGCGGTCAGCATTCGCCAAAAATTGTCTTCATTGAGCCGGAACAATCGAGCCGGCTTGGTCACCCGCGCCGCCGAGAGCCAAGGGATGTCCAGCAGGAGCATGACCTCCCCCATGTAACTTCCCGGTTTGCTGACGGCCATGAGGATCGACTGACGGCCGTAGGTGCGCGTGATCCGAACTTCGCCTTCGAGCAGCACAACAAAGAAACCAGTCCGCTCCCCTTCGGAAGCCAGTGCGGTGCCGACGGGCGCTTCGATTACTTCGCCAACTTCCAGGCATCCCAATTGTGCTTCGGTTAGCCCGGCAAACAAAGGAGTGGAACGGACTTGCTGGAGTTCAGTCGGTTTCATAACTATAAGCGGCCGAGGTATTGATGCACGAGTTTCACGACCATGGCGCCTTCTCCTACCCCTGACGTGACGCCTTTGGCCGATCTATGACGGACATCACCCGCAACGAAGATGCCCGGAACGCTCGTCAGGGCGGAAGCGCCCGAATCCGCTGAGATGACCTTGTAGCGATCGCCATATTGGCGACGCAGATCACGCTCAACCGCACGCAGCACGTCCGGGTCGTCGTCCACTGTCCAGATCACAGGTTTTGCCATAACGGCGTAATTCTATCGTTCCAGCGCCTGGTTCAAGACTGGTTCGGCCAGCCAGGTGTCAGCAGGAAGCTGCGGAACGCCGGGATAAATCGTGTACCCGAGCAAATTCGCGAGGTTAACCACTCCGATACCGCCGCCGCACAGACGCATGTGAAATCCACTCTTCGATAACATGAACTGCATGAACGAATGGTTCTCGACCGGCAGCTTCACCGGAAATTCAATCATCAAAAACAGTGGCTTGCCTCCAGCCAGGTGCAGCTTGAGAAACGACACCAGGAGGTCACCCACCGGCGTAGGTTCATTCCGCCTTGCCATCCGCTCAGGCTGGTCCAGGCGGGCGTGCTTCCGAAAGTCTTCCTCCGATAACTCGACAATGTCTGAGTAACCGCCGGGAAATTCCCAGCACTCGTTGGATTCCTGGATGAAATCCACCCGCACAATCTGCGCCGTGACGTACACGGACTTGGAGTGCTCACCAGCCAAAACCAGGCGCGATTGCGCGAACAAGCGCGACGGCTCGATTTTATCCCAGAGCTTTTGAGCCTCCGCTTCATCATCCTGGGCGAAGGATTCAACCGAGCCGTCAGTGAGGTGAACACGAATGGCGAAAGTTGGCTTCAACGATTTTGACCCGACATTGGTTTTCATAGGCATTCTTGTTTCTTTTTTTCACATCATTTTCAATGCAGAAATAAAAACCAAATTGCCTTATCCCCGCCCGACGCGGTTTGCGGGCTCTGTCCGTCATCTCGATTTCCCTTCGAGTGTGTTTGGATGGATTGGTTTTGGTCAGTTGCCAAAATCCGGGTCTGAAGAAGTTGGAAAATTAATTTGCACGCCGCCGATCGGGCCTCGACGCAAGCATGAGAGCTTGCATGGCGATGCGAAAGCACGGTCAGAAATTTCAAGCGAGCTGCGAAACTGCTTGCCCGCTCGTTTAATGAGCGCGTATAAATGTTCCCGACGTTGCGTGGCGATAGAGATTTTCGCCTGCCGCTGCGGAAAACAGCGGGTAGTGACCCGGGGCAACTTCGGATTGATTGGAAGTCGTTCAGGAATCTTAGGGTTACACTTTAGGGTGACGAGCGGAAATAATCGTCGCTTTGACTTGTTTGCAACAAGTTGCAAACAAATGTGTTTGGCTGGATAGCTCAGTCGGTAGAGCAGAGGACTGAAAATCCTTGTGTCGCCGGTTCAATTCCGGCTCCAGCCACCACCTTCCAAATAGTCGGCGTTCGTTGCGGTCGATCAGTTCGTCACTCGCAAATAATCGATGTGGCGCAAGCAGTTTCCGGCTGGCGTAATCGCCGGTCCCAGCTACAGTAACCAAAAATGAAGCCAAACTATCAGTTTGAGAAACGGCAAAGGGACTTAGCCAAAAAGCAAAAGAAAGAAGAAAAGCGCCTGCGGAAGTTGGAAAAGCCGAACGTCAATGCTGCGGGGGACATCGGCCAGCCCATTGCTACGGGCGAGGCAACGTCGCCACCTTAAGCCTTGCGGATTGCGTTGCGACGACAGGCTACGACATGGCTTTGCGATGGATTGAATCCGACAATCGGCGTTTAAAATCTGCGGTGTGCCTCACCTCGGCTTGCTCTGATTGAGGTTGTTCATTGTGGGGCGAGGTCGCGCTCACCGAGCGGGACGAACGTTCCGCTTAAGCTGCCTTCAGACACAACGTAAATCTTCATAGGTCCGGCTGGAGTGAGGAATGTATCGCGGATTACTCGAATCGCGGTTCCCGGTGGCAAGCGCTTTGTGTGGCCATAGTTGTCGATGACCGCGACGGCTCCACGCGGCCCGATGTAGCGTAGGCTGGGGTCTTGCGACGGTCTATTGTTCGCTGCCGGATTGCTGCCGCCACACCCGGCCACTAGAGCTAAAAAGGCCAGGCCTAGAAGCAGACAATTAGTTCTTTTCATATTGGTTTTGCCGTTTCAAAAAGAATTGCAGCCCGCGATGTCCGGCGTGTTGTAACGCCGGAATTTGCCATGCGACTGGGCATTTTGAGAAACCCTTCAATGGTGCATCGGCACATCCAGGCAAGCCGTTAGGGGCATTTCCTTGTCGCCCTTCCGGCGGATGGATGTTGCGATATTTGGTTGATACCACTGATTGTCCTCGATCATGCTCGTCCAGACCTGAAGCTGTTTGTTTCCTACAAGGGCAGTCGAGACGAGGTGTTCATCGATGTCACAACGCACTATGGCTTGGCAGGGATGTCCGTCAAAAATCAAGCTGGCTAGTCGAGCGCGTCGGAATCAAGAAATCGTGCGAGCTCTTCAGCCCGATATGGAACAATTGAGAAAACGATTCGAGAAGGAGCCCGAACGCCTTTTTGAGGAAATGCGCAAGCTATACAAGAAGCATGATTGCAGCCCGTTCGACATTCCGACGTTAGTCGGTAGTCTTATCCAGCTTCCGATTTTCGGGATGCTTTACAGTTCGATTCGGAGTTCACTCAGTTCAAGCAGCGCGTTTCTGTGCCCAACACTGTGGCTCCGTTATCGTTATGACTCTCGTAACTTGTCCCAATGAAGTATCGCTTTCTCGGACGAACCGGCTGGAGAATTTCTGAGATCAGTTTTGGGGCTTGGGCTATCGGCGGTGCGTGGGGCCAAGTGGATGACGAGGAATCGCTTGCCACGCTCCACGCCGCGCTCGACGGCGGAGTGAATTTCTTCGACACCGCCGATGTTTATGGCGATGGCCGCAGCGAACGGCTGCTCGCCAAACTCAAGAAGGAGCGGAAGGAAACGTTTTACATCGCCACGAAAGCTGGGCGATGTCTGCCGGAGCAAACGACGGAAGGTTACAGCCGTAAAAACCTCACCGCCTTCGTCAATCGCAGTCTCAAGAATCTGAACACCGAGACGATTGACTTACTGCAACTGCATTGCCCGCCAACCGAAGTTTATTATCACCCTGAAGTGTTTGGTATGCTCGACGACCTGGTGAAACAGGGAAAACTCCGGCACTATGGCGTAAGTGTGGAAAAAGTCGAGGAAGCGCTAAAAGCCA
>JBDTOW010000112.1:0-8651 GCA_039933075.1 Verrucomicrobiota bacterium
TGCCCTGGATTCTGTTGAGCGCGTTTATCTTTGTCTGGGGATTGCCGCAATCGAAAAAATTGCTGAACAGCATCTCGGCGCCGGAATTCAAAGTCGCGAATTTGCACAACGTTGTTCTCCGCACCGCGCCCGTGGTTCCGGAGCCAACTCCGGAAAAGCCGACAAAGCCCGAAGAGGCGGTTTTCAAACTCAATTGGTTGTCCGCAACCGGCAGTGGAATCCTCGCGGCCGCGATCGTCGCCGGTCTGATCATGGGTTTCCCGTTGAGCGAAATGCTGCGAATTTATGGGGAGACGTTGATCCGAGTCCGTTATTCGCTCGTCACGATCGCCGCCATGCTTGCTCTCGGCTATGTGACAAAGTATTCGGGCACGGATGCCACCCTCGGACTGGCTCTGGCAAAGACCGGCTCCCTCTACCCCTTTTTTGGAACAATGCTCGGTTGGCTCGGCGTGGCACTCACTGGTTCGGACACGGCCTCAAATGTATTATTTGGCAGCCTGCAAAAAATCACGGCTGAACAGCTCGATTTGAGCCCGGTCTTGATGGCGGCCGCCAACAGTTCCGGCGGCGTGATGGGCAAAATGGTTGATGCGCAGAGCATCGTCGTCGCCAGTACCGCCACCAATTGGTACGGGCACGAGGGCGACATTCTCCGCTACGTCTTTTTCCATAGCATTGCCCTCGCGGCTCTGGTGGGACTCCTGGTGATGCTGCAAGCTTATGTCGCGCCGTTTACCCACATGGTCGTGCGATAGCGGAAAGGGAAGACGATGACGGCGGCCGTTTCTGATCCGGTCGAGAACGCAGCGCTACTTCGGCACCACGCGTATCTGACCAGTGGCTGGATTGTACTGGAACTTCATGCCGTACGGCGGGTCCAGTTTTCCCAAATACTTCTCCTCTACAAGCTCGTTCAGGTCCTTCGGATAGCGCCCCTCCGACGCGTTGAACAATGAGATCGCCTGGGTGATATACGCTATGTCGATTGCCTTGACCGACATTTTCTGCGCCTTCGAAACAGCACCCAGATAATCAACCGGCGCGGTGAGGGGATTACCGCTGGAGGCAGCCTCATTCGTTGCTTTCGCCTCGGCTCCCTCTTCCTTCTTGCTGCATCCTGCCAAACACAGAAGCCCGGCTATCAGGATGAGATAACCAGGCTTTCGCATAAATACTTCTCGATAGTTCTTAACGGTCTGTTGGCAGTGTCAAGACCGAAGGACTACTTGGCGGGTGCATTCGTCGCCGGCGGTGAAGACTGTGATTCCTCGCTCGAGCCGCAGCCGACGAAACCAACTATTAATCCGATTGCCAGAAGCAAATAGAGATAATTTTTCATGCGATAAATTCTACTCACTCTCTCTCGGATGCCAAGAACTAAATGGTCTTCACCCCGCGGAACGCGGTACTCGGTCGGTTAAATAACCGGCGGGAAAATTGATCTGTCATTTTGCCGGAAACCCAAATTGCGCATGCGCCAAATCCGGTAGGGACGGCGCGCTGCGCTGTCCCCGCCCGCGCAGAGCGGGCGGAAGCACTTCTACCAGCATCTGGCGTATGCCGACACTCGTTCCGCGCCGCCTGGGCGCGGGCCGCAGCGCGGCGTCCCTACCGATTTCCGGATTCGGGTTAAAGAACTATCACGCTGCCAGCGCGGCGATCAACTCGTCAAGCTGCCGTCGAGAGTGCTCACTTGAAATGGCAAAGCGAAAATAGCCACTCTCCGGTCCGCCCGGATACGCGATCAGCGACGGATAAACCCCGTGAGCCACAAGCCCTCGCTTAAGCGCCAGCGCGTGGCGAGCGCTTCGCGGAATGACGCTCAGGATCGGGCTGTTCCTCCCGCCAATTGAGAGCCCACTTTTGCTGAGCGCCGCCTGCAAATAATCGATGTTGGCCCACAATCGGCGTCGCAAGCTGTTGTCGGTTTTAATTAGTTGCACCGCCTGGAGCGCCGCCGCCGCCAGCGGCAACGGGATCGGCGTGCTGCCCGTGAACAGGCGACTTTTCGTAACAAGGCGTCTGCGAGATGCGGCCGTGCACAGGATCGCCCCGCCGTAAACGCCGAACGCCTTGCTGAGAGTAATCGTTTGGATGATTCGTCGGCGAGATACGTTGGCGAGTTCGACAGTCCCCTTGCCCCGGTGGCCAAGCACACCCGCCGCATGCGCGTCGTCCAGCAGCACGAGGCTGTCCCGCGGCATGAATTGCAGATAGTCCTTCACTGGAGCGATCGAGCCGTCGTGGGAAAACATCCCTTCGGTCAGCAAAATCAATCGGGCAGAGTTGCCGCAGCGTTGAATCGACCGGTTCACGTCGGCAACATCACGATGTTTGAACCTCAAGACAGGACATTCCAGAAACTGAGCCGCGTCCTGTAATGATGCATGAGCGCGTTCATCAATCAATGCGTGAGAGAAACTGCCCGCCATGGCTTGCGCAACCGCAAGATTCGCCAGATACCCGGTCGAGACCAACAGCGCGCTGTCCGCCCCAAAGAATTTTGCGAGCTGCTTCTCCAGCCGTTCATAAAGTTCGTGGTTGCCAGTCGTCATCCTCGAAGCCGCAACGTTCAAGCCATATCGCTTCAACCCGTCGCGCAACGCACGCCTGACCGCCGGATGACTCGAAAGCCGGAAGTAATCGCAGCCGCCGAAATAGCTCAGCTTCCTGCCGCGATGAATTACGCAGGTGCGATCCACCTGTCGCATCGTCGCCGGAAGGAGGCGCGGGGCACTCTGTCGAGTCAGGTCGATAAGTTTATTCTCTTTGAAGCTCTCTCAATCGGAAAGATATTGAAGCCGGAAGAATTGCGCGGGCGGTCCGGCATTCGACACTGAGAGCAGCTCGCCTTCAGAGAACAGCACCTGCTCAGTCTGTTCGTCTGTCCAAAGTGCGGCGTCCGACGAGGATTGGACAACGTAAGTCTTGCCCACCAGGAGTCGCAGGCCGGACAGGATAAAGCCGCTTTCGGACGGCGCCAGTGATAATTGAGTCCCCTGTATTGTGTCGGCAACACTATTCGCCACCATGGACTGCATCTTTGACGTGATCGAGCTTGCGTCCCAGAACAGATAATTCTTGCCGGGGCCATTAAAGTTTTTGTCCGTCAGCCTGGTGTCATGGATCACGGCAATCCTGGATTCGGTGAAGCCGTAAAAATCGGGTTGATCGAGAATCGAATCAAAAAGGGCGAAAACGTCGACGACCGGCACGAACAGGTCGGGCCGGGAAGAACGGAGGGCTGACATCGCTGACGTCAGGGCGCGGTTGAACTCGATGGTCCGGTTTCTAAAGAAAGTTTTGTTCACCGCCGACACCTGGGCGAAGTCAGGAAAACGCATAAAATCGGGCTGGTTCAAGACGGCGATAGTGCGAGCACCCTTATTGTAAAGCGTGAGCACCGCATTCGAACAGTTGGCGACCACTTGCGTCGTAAGCCGGCTCAATGCCGGAGCATCAGGCTCCTGATGGAAGCTCGGACCGAAATCCCAAGCTCCCGCGAATAAGACACAGAGAGATGTCTCCAGGCTGTCTCCGCGAAGGGATGTTACCTGGTTCAAGATTTGCAGGGAGGTCGCCAGGCTTTGCGCATGATTATTCCGGGCTTGATTTCCCAGACCCCATTTCTCGGCGAGATACTCGGGCCAGACCAAGCCGTTGCACCAGCGGCCCTGGAAATAGGGGCCGCCCACCGTCGTCGTAGAACTGTCGCCAAACACGTGAATGGCATCGAACGGTTGGGCGGCCGCCGGCCATGAAAGGAGAAGGACGATCGACACCCAACCAAGCAAAATCTGTGGAGCGGCCAGAATCATTAGCGCATAATCAATCGAAAAAATTTCGCCGGCACGTTCTGATCGACAATCTCGAACTCAACCCGAGTTTCTTGAGTCGCCGGTTCCCACACCTGCTCCTCGAGCCAATCGCCTTCGGCAATGAGCTCGCAACTCTGCAACACGTAGGCTTTGCCGGGGGCAAGGTGAAAGGTTCCGACAAGCAGACCATTGAGGGCCGTTCGGACATCCAACTTGAGGACATCTCCACTGTTCCGTGGATCAGTTTGGGCGAGATACTCGACGGCATTACTCACGCCGTCTCCATCGCTATCCTGGAGAGCGTCCAAGGAATCTGAAGGGTTTAACTGATGAGCCAGTTCCCAGTCGTCCGGGATCCCATCATGGTCAGCATCGGGCAGCGTCTGGACAATGATTGGCCCCACCATGGCTGATCCACCGATTAGATTTTCGGCGTGAACGCGGTAAGCGCAAGTGGAACCTGGCTGGAGAGTTCTGTCCACGTAGAAACGGACATCCGACGGTATGGCAGCGACCCGATGCCAATCCGTCGCGTTAGTGGAACGGTCGATAACGATCGAGGTCTCCAGGGAATATTCGCCTTTCCAGGTGAGGTAGGCCGACTCCGGGGACAAGGCAACCACACTCAGCTCCCGGGGTTCGATTGGCAACCCACCGACTGGGTAGTTCGGGCCGAGCGGTACACCTTCGCGGCTCGCCCGCAGCAGGGGTGAATCCGACAGAAGCCGAAAATCCAAAGCACCGGGCGAGGTAAATTTCGGATCGAGATTGGTATTGTTCGGGCCAGCGACAATAGTCGCTCCCTCCACATCCGTGAATGAAATCTCCGCGCCGGAACTGGTATCGATGCTCATTTGCTGCGCGTTGTCCCAGACGATGGAGTTGGACACAGAAGCGAATCCCCCGCCCAGCCCTGGCGTCTTTTCAAACAAATGCAAGCCGATCTCAGATCGGGCAATCGTCAGGTGGTCCAATACCACGGTGGACACATCTTTGAGGGCGACGCCACTGCCAACATGATGAATCAGCGTGTCGGCGACCAGGATGTTTCTGGATGCGTCACCGATGGAGATGCCTTTATCTGTGAAATCGTATATCAAGCACCTCTGGATAAGGCCGTGCGACTCCGTGCCAAAATCGATGCCGTCGATATTGTCTCCTACGCCGTGCCGCAAGGTAGTGTCGCGAATGATACTGCCGGCGGGCAACTGATCCACGTCTATGGCATCCAGCGCAGCATACTCGAAGAGGGACTGCTCCACCAGGATAGGCGTGCCAGTCAGGTGCAACTCATTGTAACGCGCCACATGGCATCGTCGAATGATCAGCAAACCCGCATTCTCCGTCTCGATGATTGGGTTGATACCCTCAGTGTAGTCATGGAGAAAACTGTCCTCAATGCGTCCGCTGGCGCCATTGAATAGCCGAATCCAGCCGCCCTGCAAATCAACATGCCGGATTTCAAGCACACCGTTGGTTCCTGTGATGTTCAATTCTCCCCACGTGTTCGTTCCGGACTCCGGGCGAATAATAATCGGGAAAAACTTAGTCCCCATCAGGAACACTTTGCCCTTCTCGGCCTTAATAGAAACGCCAGGTCGGAGTAAGATCTTCGCGCCCGCCAATACATCCAACTCCGCGTCCGGATTCAAGAGAAGGTCCTGGTCAATCACATGTGTGCCCTCGGATGGGCTCCAGATATTCTTTCCGGTCAGCACGCCTCCGTGCCGCACCACGCTCTCTGTCGTTCGTTCGACCTGTACCGGCGGGACATCCACCGTATTCGTCGAGGAGATGACCGCATCCAATGTGAGACCAAACGTGAGATCGTCACTGGTGGCGTTGCGCTGGTGGACCTCAACGGCCAGTACATTATCGCCTTCCAGCAGTGCTCCTGATAATAGCGAAAATGGTCCCAGGAACGCGGGCACGCCGATACTGCCTGACGCGAACGTATCGACAGCGATCGGGCCCGCAGGCATATTAAAGCGGTAAACCTCCAGCTCATTCAGGTGGAAAACAGCGCCATCGTCGATGACATGAGATAAATTCAGGGTCACCCCGTTGGTGGGTCCGTGGAACTTAAAGAGAGTGCGAAAATAATAGGTCGTCTGGGGAGGACGGCTCTGACCCAGGGCCGTATTGGGCGGCGCCGGCAGGCTGTTCGGTGCCCCCAAATAAAACAATCCTTTGCCCGAACTCCAGGACCGCGCCTGGTCATCATATTCGATCTGCTTCCAGGAAGGCCCAGGGTCCGCCCCTGTCTGATTGAAGCGCCAGCGGTTCGTCAGGGAAACCAGGCCCACCACTTTCGATGTAACAACCTCGCGTTTTCCGGAATTCAGGGTCCCCGGTGAAGCTGGAACAGCTACGGAGAATGTGTCGGCGCCGCTTGGGTTGCGGGTCTCGGAAACACCGTCAGCCTGGTGGAGGTAAATAACACTGTCAATCTCCTGGCCTCCCGCATCAAAAAGCCGCACCAGGCCGGATTCTTTCGGCAAGTTAAGAGGAAGCTCGCCAGCACCAACCGAATTCCCACGATTGGAGAACCAGGCCGCGACTTCGTGCCCGTTCATGAAGCTCAAAGGAGGAAAGGCGAAGCCGGCGGGATTCAATCCAGGCAAAATCGAAATCGACACACCGGCCAACGAGACCGGACGAAAATCCGGATTGAACAATTCGATGAAATCCCGAGAGGAGGTCGATGAAGAGAGCCATTCATTTATCTTGAGCAGTGAAACGTCACCTAATCCGACTGATTTGTTAGGGCTACCCAACGACGGGGAGATCAACTTCCAACCGCCCTCTGAAACGCGCCCGATCGAATACCCGGGAAGCTGGCGGCCGAATTCGATCTCATCCAAGAGTAGTCCACCGCGCACGGGGGAATCGAACAGCCAGACGTGTTCGCCGGAGGCTTTCAAGGAGAAGCCTGTTCTCGGTCCAGGCGTAGAGGCGTCTTTGCCACCAAACAGCACTAGATATTTGCCAGGCTCCAAGAACGGACCGTTCCCAAGCACGAACTTGCGAGGATTGGTACGATCGTCCGTCAAGCTCATACCGGTCAGATCCACTATCTCGGATGACCGATTGAGCAACTCGATAGCATCCGGCAGGCCCGGCCCACCGATGGCCGCATCCGTGTTGGCCGCTAAAACTTCACTCAAAACCACCGGTGGCATTTTCGCACTCACTCTCCACGCGCGCCCAATGGTCGGCTGATTTTCCGGCTGCCACTCTCCGGCAAGATTTCTGGCCAGAACCCGGACCTGGTAAGTGCCTTCCGGGAGGCCGTTCAGGCGGACGGGCTCTTGCACCGGTATTTCCGCGCTGTAGGTGCCGTCGTTGATTCGGTATTTGTAGTGAGTCACTCCGGGTCCATCGATGACCAGCAGCACATCTTTCTGAGGCGTTTCAGCCTCAGGGACTCCCGAAATTGCGGCCCATCGGGGCACTCGCCACCCCATGTCCAGCCCGTTGATTCCAGTTCCTCTGGCCGGCGAATCGCTGGCGAGGGAGTAAAGCGGATCACCAGGCACGAAGGCGGGATCGAGATCGAGTATCCCCGTTCCTTGCGCAACCGTTCCTCCAGGCAGGATCGAACGCGCGGTCTCAAGCTTAAAACCGGCGGGAGGGAAATCTGGCAACTCGATCGCCGCCGTATTCGCCCAGAAGATGTCGCCTTCGATCTGTGCGCCTTGTCCTGGGGTGGAAACCCCGGTCAATGCCTCAAAATAGACGGCAGCGGAAGCGTGGCCCAACCAGGTGTTGTGCTGAGAAATCAACAATGAGCTACTTTGGATTAGAACGCCATGGTCATTTTCCACGAACAGATTTCGTGTGACCATAACTTCCGATCCATCACTAGCCTCGATGGCGTTTGCAGTGTCGGCCAAGTTCTGTTGGGCGCGAAAATGTTGGAAAACATTTCCTTCGACGTAGATGTCGGCAGCCCTGACGTCGATAGCATCATCCCCTCCTCCAAGGAAGGTGTTCCCAGTAAACCGCGGGATCGGATGTGGCCGTTTCGAGCCGGTAAAACGGATGACGTCCACGGCCTCCGTTGATGCGGCAAACTCAGATCCTTCGATCAAAAAATCACTCACCCCTGTCAGAATGCCTGCCGCGTCGATTGTCGCTGATTCAGTGGCGGGTGGAAAACGACACTCGCGAACCACCAACGAAGAATATAGGCTCCGGATGATGCCCTTTGAACTTTCTTGAAATACAGCATGCGCCAGATCGAGCCGGCTGTGATCCAACTGTAAAATCGGCCAATCAGATCTGGAGAGTGGAAAATCAACGAAAGTCAGTTCATTCGGCTCGACCGAGTGATCGAATACGATTCCTGGCCAGGCGTTCGAGGCATCTGGAGTGAGACAAAAATGGATTGGAAGGTACTCAGTGCCTGTCGCGGACAATTTCCCTTGGACAACCAATCGAGCGCCTTGGGAAAAGTAAACCGTGCAGCCGGGATCGATGCTTAACGTGCGTCCTTTGGGAACAGTGAAGGGTTGAGCAATCCAGATCGGACTGTCCGCTGTTGTCCACTGAAGATCGGTTTCCATTGTGTCTGGCGCGGAGTGAAATGCGACGGTTTCTCGCACCACTAGAGAAGAAGTTTCTGCGAGTTTGCTCCCGTCCGCCCCAAATGCCTGGACGAGCACCTGGTTGATGCCAGGATTTAACAGAAGTCGGGGGACGGACCAGGAAGACCCGATGGGCACCCAGTCCGCGGCGCTTCCGTTGACTCGGACTTCGCGCGTCAGCGCCGCGTCAGCATGGCCGGATAATGAAATCGCTGCTTCTTTGGTGAAATAGACCTGGTTG
>JBDTOW010000113.1:0-8615 GCA_039933075.1 Verrucomicrobiota bacterium
ATTTGTTGTGGCGCGATGATACCACGGGTCAGAACGTCATCTGGTTGATGCTCGCCAATACTGTTGTCCGCAAACAGCCGATCCTCACCGGGGACACCAATTACTACGTGGTCGGCACCGGCGACTTTAACGGCGACGGGTACGACGACATCCTCTGGCGCCACAAGAGCGTTGATCTCACTTACGTCTGGTACCTGAACGGAACTAATTTCATGGCAGCAGCTCAGGTGCCGTACTTTCCGGGTTTGGGCTGGTACGCGTCGGCGACGGGGGATTTCAATAATGACGGCTATACGGATATTGTCTGGCGTGAGACAGCGCCACTGGGGCGAATCGCGATCTGGTACATGAACAACGTCACGCTCCTGGGTGGTTTTTTCGCCACGCAAAGCGTCGCGAGCCAGGGCTGGCAAATCGCGGGGGCGGGGCCATTTAATCGGTTGGGTAATTGCGACCTTGTCTGGCGATATTCAGACGGCTCGGACGCTTTGTGGCTGATGATCAGCAATAACCTTTCGTATACCGCCTCACTGCCCTCCGTGCCCTCGAGTTCGTCGATTGGCTGTGTCGGAGGTTATCGTACGCCCACAATGCTGCTGACGGCCATCCCCGATGCGGTCGCCGGGAGCGTGACGTTAAAATGGAATCGCGGATGGGCGAGCCTGCCCGCTGTTGAACGTCGTTTGCCGGGCGCAACGGCGTGGACCACGCTTGCGAACGGAGTCCTGCCCTACAGCTTCACGAACACCGGGCTGACCATCGGGCAACGCTATGAATACCGGGTAAACCAGGACGACGCGAATTACGTATCGAGCGGTATCAAGGCGTCGCCGATCGAAAACCGGGGCAAGGTGATTCTTATCATGGACAAAACGATAACGAATTCGGCGTTTGCTGAGTTGGACCTCTTGCGAACAAATCTTGCGGGCGACGGTTGGACGGTCATTCGGACCAATGTACCACGTCATGATGATCTGACCTGGGCGAATAATCCGCCGGTTATCGCTTCGATCAAATCATTCATCACCAATACCTACAATGCGGATCCGAATAACACCAAAGCCGTTTTTCTGGTTGGCCATGTCCCCATTCCTTATTCCGGGTTTTTTGCGCCGGATGGTCATGTGATCGACCCTGGTTGTCACAAGGGCGCCTGGCCCGCGGACGGATATTACGGTGATGTTGACGGCTTGTGGACCGACAGCACCAACTTTACCAACGTGGCGAGCGGCCCTGGGGCCTGCAACCCCGATCCCCGGCAGTGGAACAGCGCCGGGGACGGCAAGTTTGATTGCAACGTCTGGCCGGCCAACTCAAGCGGCGTGGCGCGTCTGGAATTAATCGTGGGGCGTGTGGACTTTGCGAACATGCCCGCGTTTTCGAGTAACCTTCCGCCGGGAGTGCCGCCGAAATCCGAAACGGATTTGCTCAAGCAGTATATCAACAAGAACCACCGTTACCGGCAGAAACAACTGAACCTGAATGAAAGGCTGATAGTACAGGCGGCGCTGGATCCCGCCGTCCTGGGCAGCGAGATCGAACGCACCTATGGGACCGCTTTGCGAAACGGCAACCGTTTCTTCGGAATCGAGCCCGGAAAAGTATTCCAGGGCGACCTGTTCGTCCCCACGAATTCGTCTTCGCTTTGGGGAGTCGCGGTCGGGTATGGAGGTTATAGTACTATTAACTTGCCGTTGAACTTTGCGCCGCCACATAGCACTTCTGACCTGGCCGATCCGGCCAAGGAGCCGCCGATAGGATTCTATTTGCTGGGGGGTTCCTATTTTGGTGATTGGAACACATCTGACAATTTGATGCGGGCATGTCTGGCGACGTCGAACTACGGATTGACCTGCGCCTTCTGTTACCAAGTGGATTGGGCCTTTGAGAAGATGGCGATGGATGAACCCATCGGGAGCGGTTTCCTTCGCACCATCGAGCTATCTCCAGCTTCGGCGTCGAGAACACATCTCGCCATCCTGGGCGATCCGACGCTTCGTCTGAAGATCATCGCTCCGGCCTCGAACCTGAGGAGCAGCGGTGTCCAGACAAACGTAAATTTGAATTGGAATGCGTCGCCGGAACCGGGCGCACAATACCTTGTCTACCGCTCCGTCGGAGGCTTAAAGGGGACCTGGACCAGATTGACACCGAATCCGATTAGCGCGACCAGTTTCACCGACAACCCGGCGCCGCCCCAACTAAAGGTTTACCGGATTCGCGCGGCGAGTTTGAGTGTGACCGGGAGTGGATCATTTACCAACCTCAGTCAGGGCATTTTTTTGAACGTAAATTGAACTTGAGGGATGAAAAGAGTTTTGGGTTCGCTCTTTGTTCTTTGCCTTGCGATCCAGAGTTACGCTGCCCCGTTTCAAAATCTTGGCTTCGATGAGGCAATTACAAATAGGCTTTCGCCGGCTGACCCTCCTTTTCATGACGGTTTGGGGACGAGCATCGATCTACTACCTGGATGGCAGCTATTCCTTGGGACCAATCCGGTCTCCGCCGTCGGCATGAATTGGAAGGTTCCCGGGTTTGGCTTTGCGTCACTTTACAATCAAGCTTACAATCAAGATGTTCCGAGGTGGTTCGAAGGGTTGTATCTTGGCCTGTTGCCGGGCCAGGATACCGGCAGCAATGTCATTGAAGCGCCTTTTTCTCTGGTGCAAACCGGCGATATTCCCGCCGATGCCGCGTCCATCCATTTTCTGAGTTACAACCAGCGGCCGGAACTCAAGCTGAACAACGCCGTGCTGCCAGTCACCTACAACTATTTTGCGCCCGGACCGGCTGCTCCCGTATTCGAAGGCGTGGCGGACGTCTCGGCCTTTGCCGGCCAGACAGTCGAATTGGAGTTTACCACGCCCACCTCCTTTCTTTTTCACGGACTCGATAGCATTTCGTTTTCTCCGCAAATCATCCCTGAGCCTGGCCCGCGGATGTTGTTTGGCCTGGGTGGGGCTGCCTTGTGGGCGATGTTCAAACTGCGGATGCGTCCACAAATAACATGATACCATCACGATGATTGTGGATGGATGGAACAATTCCAATTGCCGCGAAACTCATTGCCAAATAGCCCCATCGAACTCAACTCTTGGTAGTTGGGTGATTTGCCTTTTGTTGCCCTCAGGAAGATTGCCATGAATTTCAACTTGTTCATCATTGAACACGGGTGAGCTTGCCCTGCTTACTCAGAGTCCTTCGGTGTCTTTTATCCATGAGTCAACGGGTCTGGACAGCACCCCAGGTTCAAGTTAACGTTCGTCCCGTATGGCAGGAACATTGATCGCACCCGTGCCTGATCGCCGCCCGCCCGCGAGCCGCGATACCCCACCGCTCGAGAGCGGTGACCACTTGAGTGCGCGGGAATTCTTGCGTCGCTACGAAGCCATGTCGGAGGTCAAAAAGGCCGAACTGATTAACGGCATCGTTTATATGGGATCCCCAGTCCGAATCGACCAACATGGCGAGCCAGACGGCCTCATCCAAGGCTGGCTTTGCAACTACAGCGTCGCGACGCCCGGCGTCAAGCACGCTACCAATTCCACAACGCGCCTGGGTCCCGACGACGTTCCACAGCCCGATGGCCTGCTACGCATCGCGGCCGAGTCTGGCGGGCAGGCGCGGGTCGATGCCAAAGGTTATTTGAACGGTGCCCCCGAGTTGGTCGTGGAGGTCGCAGCCAGCAGCGTGTCGCTCGACGTGCGCGAGAAGCTCGTATCTTACCGTCGGTCCGGTGTGCGCGACTACGTCGTCTGGCGCACGGAGGACCGGGCGGTGGACTGGTGGGTATTGGAAGACGATGAATACCGTCCACTCCCTGCGGAGGCGGACGAAACGCTGCGCAGCCGGGTCTTTCCGGGACTCTGGCTGGACGTTCGGGCCCTCCTCGCGAGCGACGGGCGGAAAGTGATGGCCAAACTTCAGGAGGGACTCCAAAGCGCCGAACACGCCGCGTTCGCAGCCGAAATGCCGAAGCGCTGGAAAACATAGCGTCGATAAAGGTCATTCAACGGTTCCGCGGCGAAGTGGCCTCTGCCGCCCTCCTCAGTGATGTCTATGCGCTGGGCGGAATTCTTTATACGGACCCACTGGCTCTGTGCTCTTGTCGCCCCTTTGCAACAAGCCAAATTGGGCGCAAAGCATCTATCGATATTGAGATGTCACAGCACCAGTGAGTGTTCTATGTCCGCGCCTTGCCCAAATCAATTTCTCCGGCCAGTAGTCGCTTTGGTTGGTTTGCTTTTGGCAGCGCTGCTTTTGGCCGGCTGCAAAGGAATCCCGACGCCGAGTGAGCGCGCAGCAAGGCAGGACCTGAAAACGGTTGGGGAGGCATTTCGGCCACTAAATGAGCGGCCCGATTTGTCCACGCTGCAATCCGGCACAAACCTGAGCGATTTCCTGCGGTTTGCCATGCTCAATCAACCGCAAGTCGAGGCGGCGTATTTCGATTGGGCGGCGTCCGTCGAACGCATCACACGGGAGCGTTCATTGCCGGACCCGCGACTGACCTTTAAGAGCGATATCTCAGACATGGTGCTGTCGCTGATGCCCGGGCTGATGATGGATTTTCCCGGTCCCGGCAAGCTCAAGGCCGCGGCCAACGTCGCCTCGGCAGAGAGCGAGGCCAGGTATTTCGCGTTCGAGTCGAGTGTGCTGCAAACGGCCTTCGCCCTGAAGAAGTCCTATTACCAACTCTATTTCCTGATCACCAAAATCGGCGTCAATCAGCAGACGCTCAACCTGCTCGGCGATTTGGAAAAGCTGGCTCGCTCGCAGAACGAAGTCGGCAAGGTTACGCTGCAAGATGTCTTGCGGGCACAAATCGAGCAGGACCGGCTCACGACTGAAATCGCTAATCTCGAAGACTCACGCGAGCCACTGTTGGCGCGGTTCAAAGCCGCATTAGGGCTGACACCGCAGCAGCCGGCACCGCCGACGCCCCGGCAATTCGAGTCCACACCGCTCGACCTGAGTTCCGATCAGTTGTTCGCCACTGCCTTGCTTCGCAACCCGCGCTTGAAAGCAATCGAGGCTGAAGTGCGCCGGGCAGAAGCATCGTTGCGCGTGGCGTATAAGGCGCGAGTGCCGGATTTCAGCGTCGGGCTGGAAGCGGATGTCAAAGCATCACCGGTGATTTACACGCCGCAACTGTCCGTCACGCTCCCCATCTGGCGCGACAAGATCGCTGCCGGAATCGCCGAAGCTCAGGCCGGCAAACGAGCCGCCGAGGCCCGGCTCACCGGCGAGCAGATTGGACTGGCGGTCGAGTTCGCCGAGAAGACGTTTATGTTCCGCGAGAGCAGCCGCAACCTGGCGCTCTTGCAGGAGCGGTTGCTGCCCAAGGCCCGGCAGTCACTCGAAGTCGCTCGCGCCGCCTATCTCTCCGGCCGGCTTGATTTTCTAAACCTGATTGACGCCGAACGCACGTTGCTCGGATTTCAGCTCGGCGAAGTCGAAGCGCGCACTCAACGCGAATTGGTATTAGCCGAACTGTCGCTGCTCATCCTCGGACAACCTCCTGCCGGTGCTCCCGGGCTTGGCTCCAACGGTCCCTCCTCGACTTTGCCCGCGGCCAAGGCTTCCAAATTTAACAAGTAAGACTTTATGAATTTCAAAGACAACCGCGTCAAAATCGCCGCCAGCGCCTTGCTGGTGCTCGTGGTAACTGCGATATTGTTTTACGCAGGTTCGGATCGCCATCAGCACGGGGACGCCGCGCAATCAGAACAGCTTTACACCTGCGGCATGCACCCGCAGGTCATCCGGAACAAGCCGGGCAATTGCCCCATTTGCGGTATGAAGTTGACGCCGGTTCGCAAGCAGCCCAGCGCGACGAACGGAGCGACAGCGGCGGCGAGCGGCGAACGTAAAATCAAGTACTACAAATCCAGTATGCTGCTCGGCGAAATCAGTCAGACGCCGCGCAAGGATAGCATGGGGATGGACATGGTGCCCGTCTACGAAGACGAGGCCACCGATTCTTCGATCATCTCCATCGACCCGGTCATGGTACAGAACATGGGGATTCGCGTCGGCATCGTCACGAAAGGACCCCTGCGGCGTAATATCCGTACCCTGGGCGTGATTGATTTCGATGAGACGACGCTCGCCGATGTCACGACCAAGTTCAAAGGCTGGATTGAAAAGTTGTACGTCGATGCGACCGGCAAGCAGGTGCACAAGGGCGAGCCGCTGTTCGAGATTTATTCACCCGACCTGTTTAGCGCCCAGACTGAGTACTTGCTTGCGTTGAACCAAACTCCCGGCTCGGCCGGAACAGAATCGTTAAAAACCACGGCGCTGACCAAGCTGAAATTCTTCGACATCTCCGATGAGCAAATCGCCGAGCTGGAGAAGACGCGGCAAGCCAAGAAGACGTTGCGCATCAGCGCGCCCCGCGACGGGATCGTGGTGGAGAAAATGGCTGTCGAAGGCCAGATGGTGGATGTGGGCATGAAGCTCTACCGGCTGGCCGATCTCGCCATCGTTTGGGTACAGTCGCAGGTCTATGAACAAGACCTCGCGTTCGTTCAGCTTGGCCAGGAGGCGACCGTGAGTCTGTCGTATCTGCCCGACCGGAAGTTCCGCGGCCGCTTGACTTACGTTTATCCGGTCGTGGACGAAAAGACGCGCACGGCCCGTGTGCGCATGGAGTTTCACAACCCAGGCTACTTCCTCAAACCTGGCATGTTCGCCACGGTCGAGTTGCAAACCGAGTTGGAAGCCTCAGCGTTGCTCGTGCCGGATTCCGCAGTGCTGCGCAGCGGCGAAAAGAACACCGTGTTCGTCGCGTTGGAGGGCGGAAAGTTTGAGCCGCGCGTCGTGACGCTCGGACCGCGCTCGGAGGACAATATGTATCAGGTCTTGAGTGGACTCGATGAAGGCGAGCGGGTGGTGACATCGGGTCAATTCATGCTCGATTCGGAGAGCCAGCTACGCGAAGCGATTCAGAAGATGCTCGAGCCGTCGGAGCGTCGGAGCGTCCGAGCGTCCGAGCGTCCGAGCATCCGAGCGTCCTCCACGCTCGACGCTCACAACGCTCCACGCTCTACGACTTACATTTGCCCCATGCCGGAGCACGTGGCTATCCAGTATGACCATCCTGGCAAGTGCCCCATTTGCTCGATGAATTTGTTGCCAGTGTCGCCGGAGACGCTTGCCAAGCTTCAGCCGGGGGGGCGCGTGGAGTATTACACCTGTCCGATGCCCGAACACGCCGAGGTGAAGCTCGACAAATCAGGCAAGTGCCCCAAGTGCGGCATGACCCTCATCCCGGTGATGCGCGAACAACAGCGACCCGCCGCTGCGACGACGAACCATCAGCACTGAAATGCTCAAAGGCATCATCGAGTTTTCGCTGCGGAACAAGTTCATCGTTCTGCTGGCGACACTCGCGCTCGTGCTCGCGGGGCTCTTCGCGCTCAAGAATATTCCGCTGGATGCCATCCCCGACCTCTCTGACACCCAGGTCATCATCTACACCGAATGGCAGGGGCAAGCCCCGCAGATTGTTCAAGACCAGGTGACCTATCCCATCACGACTAAGATGCTTTCGGTGCCGCACTCGAAGGTGGTGCGGGGCTATTCGTTCTACGGCTTCTCATTTGTCTACGTGATTTTCGAGGACGGCACTGACCCATATTGGGCGCGAAGCCGCGTGCTCGAATACCTCAGCGCCATTGGCGGACAATTGCCAAAGGGCGTCACGCCTTCGCTCGGCCCCGACGCCACGGGCGTTGGCTGGGCGTTTATGTATTCCATCAACTCCACCAACCGCAGCCTCGCCGAACTTCGCTCGATGCAGGACTGGTATCTGAAATACCAACTCACGTCGGTCGAGGGCGTCTCGGAGGTCGCCAGCATCGGCGGTTTCGTGAAACAGTATCAAGTTACCGTTGACCCGACCAAGCTCCGGGCCTACGGCGTTTCCATTTCCGACGTGAGCATGGCGGTCCAACGCAGCAACGGCGAGGTCGGCGGACGCTCCATCGAGATGGCGGAAAAGGAATTCATTCTCCGCGTGCGCGGATACATCCAGGACATCGAGGATTTGAGAAAAGTGGCCGTAGGCGTCGGAGCCAGCGGTGTGCCGATTTTGCTGGGCCAAATCGCCAACGTGCAACTGGGTCCCGACATGCGGCGCGGCATCGCTGAGCTCAACGGCGAAGGCGAAACGGTGGGCGGCATCGTGGTCGTGCGCTATCGCGCGAACGCCCGCCAGGTGATTCAGGACGCGAAGAAGCGGCTCGAACAGGCGATGAAGGGGCTGCCCCCGGATGTCACCTACACGGTGGCCTACGATCGCAGCAGCCTGATCAATCGCGCGGTCACGACGCTCGAAGAAAAACTCATCGAGGAAAGCATCGTCGTGGCGCTGGTCTGCATCGCGTTCCTGTTGCACTTCCGCAGCGCGCTCGTGGCCATCCTTATTCTGCCCATCGCGGTGCTCATCGCCTTCCTCATCATGTCGGGGCAGGGAATCAGTTCCAACATCATGTCGCTCGGTGGCATCGCCATCGCCATCGGCGCGATGGTGGATGCAGTGATCATAATGATTGAGAACGCCCACAAACACATCGAGCACGACGGCGGCAAGAAGGAGCATTGGGCCA
>JBDTOW010000114.1:0-8604 GCA_039933075.1 Verrucomicrobiota bacterium
ACAGGATGAACGCCAGATCATCGACACAGGTGGAGACCTCGGAAATACACCACTCACCCAGCGGCCGCATTGGCCGTGCTGTTTCCACTCGAAGGGACATTTCATCACATTGCCAGGCGTGCTGGTGGCGGCCTCGACCCGGCTGCCGTCTCCCGGATCGAATTTTTGGCCGTGGCGTTTTATCAGTTCAGGCTTGTAGTCAAAGGTGTCGCACTGGCTGACTCCACCGTTCATGAAGAGCTGGACAATGCGCTTGACCCTGGCGCGATGATGGATGCCGCCGTTCAAATCGGCGCGCGGCTTGGGCAGTGTAACCTCCCCCAGCAACTCGTGTCGGCCCAGCAAATGCGTCAGCGCGATGCCGCCCAATCCGCCGCCGAAGCGCCAGAGAAAATCCCGGCGGGGAATCCGACTGAAATTTGGCAGGTTCGGTTGCATGGAAGTTTGCTGACTAATTAATAAACATAAACTCGTTGCTGTTCAAAATCAGCCGGCAAAGATTCGCCATCCCGTATTTGGCGGCGTATCCGGCGAGCTCGTCCGCTTCTGTCTTCGTCGGTCGCCGTTCCAAAGCGAGCTGGTACGCCGCCGCGATTTGCGAATCCAGATCTTTGCCCATTTTACTGACACGATCGGCGAAGTGCTCGCTTTGGCGGACGACGAAATGGTTATTCAACATGCTCAGCGCTTGCAGCGCCGTCACCGAGGCGGTACGGGCGGCGGTGAGCTGCGATGAGTCCGCGCAATCGAGCGAATCCATGAACGGATCGGGCAACGTGCGAAAGATAAAGCGATAAATGCTGCGCCGACAGCTCTCGCGGCTGTCGACGTCAAATTTCCCATAGTCAACTACCGGCGTCACATGAATGCCGGGCGACAGAAGGAACTGTTGCACCGACGGCCCGCCCATCGTCAAGTCCAGCCGGCCAGTAATTTGAAGGACCGCGTCGCGCACCGACTCGGCGTCGAGACGGCTGCGATTCATCCGCCAGAGATAACGGTTGTCCGCGTCCAGTTCGAGTGGATCCGCAGCCCCCGACGTAGCGAGGTTCGGGTTCTCTTGTCGCGAGTTCGGTGTTTCCCGTTGAGCGTTCGACGAGAGCCTCCTGACGTCGGCTCCTACAGGGATGAGAGAAGACTGCTGGTAGGTGGCGCTGGTGACGATGAGGCGGTGCAGTTGCTTTAACGATCCGCCGCTTTCGAGAAATGTCGCGGCGAGCCAATCGAGTAACTCGGGATGTGTCGGCTGCCCGCCCATTCGACCGAAATCGTTCGGGCTATCGACAATCCCACGACCGAAGTGATAGTGCCACACTCGGTTCACAATTGAACGCCAGGTGAGCGGATTCCTCGGATCGACAATCCATTTCGCGAGCGCGGCGCGCCGACTTCCTTCGTCGCTGGGATCCGACAATTCGAAACGCGAGGGAACGGTGGATACGCAGGCAAGCGCGCCGGGCGAAGCCAGTTCCCCGGGTTTGTTGATGTCGCCTCGCTTCAGGACATAAATTGGCCGCGGAACCCGCACCGGTTTGAAGCTTGCGTCCGGAATAAAATCGCTCGCGCCCGCATAAACAATCCGTGGTGGCGGCAAGGCGGCAAGCTCCTTGTCAAGCTGCTCTCGCCTGTAGTAAGCCGCCAGTTCGATCCTTTGCTCGTCGCTGCGTTGCTCGGCAGCGGTGGCAAGAATCTTTGAGATGGTTTCGGGGAATGGATTCGCGCGAACCGGTCGCGACGCCGTGGTCGCCGAGAGTCTCAAGCGGCCGATCAAGTGTCCGCCGCCGTGCTTTTGTTCGAGAACGAATGTCAGCTTTGCCCCTCCCTCGACGCCGGCGTCTTCCTTGGTTTCGAACGCCGCTAAGTGCGACTTGCCCACTTCCGGATAAATTCCCCAGGCGGTATTCGTCTTGCCATCAATCGCTTTTTCGATTCCCCAATCCTGCTGGTTGAAATCAGCGGATGCGTTTTGCAGGGCGACGGGACGGTTCGTGGCAGTGGGATCAGTCTGCGCCACGATGCTCAGATGGAACTCGGACAAGTGTAAGTTCCCATTGTCCTGCCGTCCTGGCCCGTTGTGCGGGAGGCTGTCGTGCGGCAATACCTCCAGCCGAGCAGCCGTGATTCCTTTGAGATCGGTGCGGGCCACAATGGTGTAAGTGTCAACCTCCGGACGAGCGCCGCTCGCGAGCAACGAGGAATCCGATTGCTTCGTCAGTGTCGCGCCACCTGATGAAGTGAAGCTCTCCGGGTCAAGCACCGTCCAGATCGACGGCCGGGTACTCAAGGATTTTTCCCAAACAGCGACCGCGGATTGCGTGGCGGGCGACAACAATTCATCGACGATGCGCTTCGGGCGCAAGTCGAGTGCGGCTTTTTGCTTCAACAACGACTGGCGCGCGACGTGAGTTCTGAAATCCGGATCGTACGGCCGATTGCCTTTGTCCGTGGCCGCGAAGACCGCCTGCAAACCATAGTATTCGCTCTGGGCAATTGGATCAAACTTATGGTTGTGACAACGCGCGCATTGGACCGTGGCGCTGACGAAGGTGTTCATCACGGTCATCACGATGTCGTCGCGATCGAGATAACGGGCAATTTTCCGATCGATCGTGTCCTCCTGGATATCGCGCAGAGAACTTTCATCCCAGGGCCCGGTCGCGAGACAACCCATGGCAATCACACCTTGCGGATCGTCGGGAAACAGCACGTCCCCGGCGATTTGTTCCTCGACGAATCGGGCGTACGGTTTGTCATCATTGAAGGAGCGAATGACATAGTCGCGATAGGGCCAGGCATTGGTGCGCACGCGATCCTGATCGTTGCCGTGCGTCTCGGCGTAATGGACGACATCGAGCCAGTGGCGCGCCCACCGCTCGCCATAACACGGACTGGCCAGCAAGTGATCCACAACTTTCTCGTAAGCATCGCGTGAGTTGTCCCTCAAAAAAGTTTCCATTTCCTCCGGCGTGGGTGGCAGGCCAATCAAGTCGAAATAAACTCGCCGCAACAGCGATCGTTTGTCCGCCGGCAACGAGGGATTCAGTTTTTTCTCTTCGAGTTTCGCCAGGATAAACTGGTCAATTGGAGTGCGGAGCCAAGCCGTGTCCTTCACCTTCGGCAGTTCCGGTTTCGTGAGCGGCCGGAGCGACCACCATTCCTGCTTCTGGCTCCTGCTCTTGTCCAGAAGCTTGGAATCGTTGTCCGCGTGTGCCGTCAAACCGAGGAACAACAGGAAGGTGAGCGTTTTCAGTGCGGCGGCCATATTAGTTGAAATCAACTGTGAGTTTATCAGCGAAAGAATCCGGGTCAAGCAATCGGGCTTGAATGGTTACAAAGCATTGCTGTCTGGCGCCTTCTCAAGCTTGCGCTTGCACGGCTTTCGGTTATAAGCAGCGGTCTGTGTTCAAAGGACTCATTGATTGGTATTTGGGCGCGCTCAATTCGGGCGGTTACCCGCTGATCGCTCTGCTGATGGCCATCGAGAGTTCCATTCTGCCGCTTCCGAGTGAATTCGTGATTCCTCCAGCGGCGCACTTGGCACACAGTGAGGGTCGCTTCAGCATGGTTGGGATCGTGGTTGCCAGTGCGTTGGGTTCCTGGGTCGGCGCGTCGGTCATGTACTGGTTGTCTCGTCTGGCCGGGCGGCCTTTGGTGCTTCGTTACGGCCGCTACATTTTGCTCTCGGAAGAGAAAGTCCAAGGAGCAGAACGTTGGGCGGCGCGCTTCGGTCCGTTAGGAGTTTTCGCCTCACGGCTGCTTCCGGTCGTGCGGCATCTCATCGGCATTCCCGCCGGTATCGTCGAAATGAATTTTAAGCTCTATTCGATATACACACTGCTCGGGTCGGCGCTGTGGACCGGTGTTCTGTGCTGGGTAGGAGTCGTCGCCGGCAACGACAAAGAATTAATGGCCGGCAGCCTGCATCGCATCTCGCTGTGGGTTGGCGCCGGAGTTTTGGTATTGGCTGCGCTCTACTATTCCCTGGTGCATCGATTCATGAAATCACCACGACGCGATCCAGCGGAATAAATTCGCCAACAAACTGTCATCGTTGACGCTTTGAGGAGACGCTATTCGAAGAAACTGCTATCGACCTGCCACGGCGTGTTCGTGTGCCCGCCCAGGTAATTGTAGCCGATCACGAATCCGTAACCGCCGAAGAGCCAGCCTTTGTCCTGGTTGAATGGCGACCCAAGGCTCGGGCAGTCCAGAATTCTGAAAGTGCCAGCATATCAATCAACTAATCTCGGGTATTACTCGCGGCGGCGGCGCTTTTACAAAGCTGGTTTCGCGCAGATAAATCGGCTCGATTTTTTCACCGCACACAAAATCATTTCGATACGCCGCCAACTGCCCTAAAACGCCAGCGCGTGGGAAGACAATCTGTCCCAAGGGAAACCATCGTTTCACTTCCGGCCCGACGATTGGCTCGCTTCCAACCAAACGAGTCTGCACGTCCGCGAGGGTTGCCAGGGTCAAGGACGTGCGGTTTTGAACGCTGGTGTCTCCAACTTCGTAAGTCGCAACGTAGAATTCGTTCCGCTGCGCATCAATGACAATATGCATTCGGCCGCGCAATCCCAGAAGCCGGGCCTGTTCGGCGATACATTCGACACTGCCGATTGCCAGCAGCTTGATCTCGCGCGCCAATTGCCAGCCTTGTGCCAGTGCGATCGCCGAACGTATCCCCGTGTACGAGCCCGGCCCGATTCCGATCGCCAGCGAATCTATTTGTTCGCGCTCGACGCCGGCCTCGCGCAACGACTCGTCGACCAGAGGAAGAGCATTGGTCATGCGCCCGTCGCCGTCGACGATTTCGCTTAATATCGCGGGGGCGGTGGTCGGATTCGCTTCCACGACCGCGACGCTGCGTTGCGTAGACGAAAACTCAAGCGCTAAAATCTTCATGTGTGATCACGCGTTCGTTCTCGCCGCGGATTTCAAACCGCACATCGCGGTAAGGCCCTTGAGGATTCAAGGGGGCGGGCTTTTCGCCCAACCAACGGTCAACCCATTCCACAACGGTGATCCCTTGCGGCTTCAATAAATATTCTTCCAGACCGGCGCCGATAATTTGTTCCAGCCGTTCCAATCGATACAAGTCGAGGTGAAACAAGGGAAGTCTTCCGTCCGAATACTCATTGACCAGGGAAAAGCTCGGCGAATGAACCCGCTGCCGGACTCCGAGTCCGCGGGCAAGGCCCTTAACCAACTGGGTTTTGCCCGCTCCCAAATCTCCGCGCAGGCCGATGAGCCATCCGGTCGTTGCCTCCTGGCCCCATTTCTCGCCAAGGGCAATGGTCTCGTCAGGACTTTTGGAAATGAACGTAACCATCAGCGGTCAGCGGTTTGACCCCACTCTCGTCTCGAATGGTCAGGCCCGGCTGCGAAGTAATCTTGCCGATACAGGTCAGCCGTAGGTCGGTAAATTGTTTCTTCCATTCATCTAACAGGTTGACGGCTTCTCGGCTGGGGACGGTAAATAGCAGTTCAAAATCCTCGCCATCCGTCAGCGCCGCCCGTACCGGAGTTTTGGCCGAAAACTCTCGACGTGCGGCCAGCCTGGCTGCCCGGCTTACTGGAATCGCCTTTGAAAACAATTCCGCGCCGACCTGGCTCGCGTTTAAAATGTGTCGCAAGTCGCCGGCCAAGCCGTCGCTGAGGTCGATCATCGCGTGGACGGCAAAGTGGTCCGCCAGCCACCGCGCTTGGGCAAGGCGCGGCAGGAATTCAAGGTGTTTCCCGTGAAGCGATCCTCCGAGCTCACCCGTCACAAAGATCGCGTCACCAGCTTTGGCCCCCGAACGCAACGGGCACTTCCCTTGCGCGACCGTTCCCAATGCCGCTATCGAAATCAGGACCCGATCAGGATTCGTAGTCGTTTCACCGCCGACGATGCCTACCTCGAACCGCGCCGCCAATGCATTCATTCCCCGATAAATACCCTGGACGTAGTCAACTTGAAAATCTCGCGGTAACGCCAGGGTAACCAAGGCGCTGACGGGAGTTCCAGCCATGGCAGCAATGTCGCTCAAACACCGAGCCAGTGCTTTGTGGCCAATTTTTTCCGGGGCTGCGGCTTCCGTGAAATGAATCCCCGCCACGAGCGCGTCGGTCTTGAAGAGAAGCCATTGGCCGGGAATCCCGACATCGAGCACCGCGCAATCATCTCCAGGCCCGACCACGACTGATCTGTTTGTCGCCAGGTTGGGCGTCAGGAGTCCGATCAGGTCAAATTCGTTCATGAGCATCAATAGCCCGGGACAACTGCTTGCTGCCACAACAGCCAATAAAAGTTTGCCGCATTAAAAAAGCTGTGCGTGATAATGGGGGCAAGGAGCGTATTGGTTTCTTCGTACAACCAGGTAAGCATGAGCGCCAGAAATGTCAGTGAGGCAAACGTCGCAAGGTTGAAATGAATCAACGCGAACAAAAGCGCGGACCCCCACCAAGCCAGGCGCGGGTGCCCGATTTGTTTCAATGTTGGGTAAAGGATCCCCCGAAACAAAAATTCCTCAACCACCGGTGCCAGCACCAAAGCGGTCAGGCCGAAGAAAAATCGTTGGCCCCACGAAACGGTTGCTTTCAAAGTCTGAACGGATTGTTGTTCCTTCGGCTCGATCTGAAGCCACGTCAACGCGTGGACCGACATCGCGCCCAAAAACCATGCCACCGGAAGAGCAACAATCCCGACGAGCAAAGCGCGGCTTAATGTTCGGCCTAAACGTGGCAAATCAAGGCCAAAAGCCTCGCCCCATCCGATCTGATGCTCGCGCAGAAATCGATCGATAAACACGATCGCGGCACCTTGAAAGCTAACCATGGCAATACCCATGCTCAGCGTCGAGACTGCGGTAGGTCCAGTTCGAAATCCCTGGACTAATCCTGCCAACAATACGCCTCCAAAACAACATACAGCTATACTTATCAACCGATGCAAATGGGATTCGGGAGCCCACGGCTTATTGACCAAAACCAAGGCCGCAGCCAAAAAGCTTAGCGCGCCGAAAAACAAGCTGAAATAAATGAGGCCACTGCCTTTTATCGTGTCAGTCGAAAAATTCACTAAACTCACGAGAAGCGAGCCAACCAGTACGCCAATCCAGAGATTAAGCACCAAACGTCCAATTGCGTCGAGCTTCCATGGTTTTTCTGATAACATGAGCGAACGTTATTACAACCCGACAGCGCGTGACGATGGAAAAAGCTGCTGATGTCCAGTTGGCGCTTGCCCCCCTGACTCGACGAAGTATGTTTCATCATGGTCATTGTGCATGCACGCGCCGCGTGCGACCAGGCGGAGCGATCCGAGAAGACGGGAAACACTGGTTCGTAACGCAAACTGGAGAAAAGCTTAAACATTGTGTCAACTACGTCCGTTAAACAGGCGATTCCGAATCGTCTGGCCCTCGAGAAGTCGCCGTATCTCCTCCAGCACCAATTTAATCCGGTTGACTGGCATTCGTGGTCGGGAGAGGCGTTCGCCAGGGCGCGCGCCGAAAACAAACCGATTTTCCTTAGCATTGGCTACTCCACCTGCCATTGGTGTCACGTCATGGAACGGGAATCATTTGAGGACGAAAAAGTCGCCGCCTATCTGAAGGAACATTTTGTGAGCATCAAGGTCGATCGGGAAGAGCGACCGGATATCGACAAGATTTATATGACGTTCGTGCAGACGACTTCCGGCCAGGGCGGCTGGCCTTTGAACGTTTTTCTCACACCGGATTTGAAGCCGTTCTACGGCGGTACTTACTTCCCCCCGGACAACCGGTACGGGCGCCCGAGTTTTCTGCAATTGCTGGAACAGATTAACCAACTTTGGCGGAAGCGCGGTTCGGAAGTTATGGAGTCGGCTAAGGAATTGCACGAGCGACTTGTTAGTCATACCGGACAAGGGGGCGCGAAAGGCCTCGTGCTCACACCGGAGATCTTGAGCGCGGCAGCCGTAAAATTTAAGCACGAATACGATCCGCGGCATGGGGGATTCGGGCACGCACCCAAGTTTCCGCGCCCATGCCAACCCGCATTTCTTCTGCGTTACGGCGTGCGACACCAGGACCACGAAGCGATCCGGATGGTGCTCCATACTTGCGAGCGGATGGCCGCCGGCGGGATGTACGATCAACTGGGCGGTGGGTTCGCCCGGTATTCAGTCGATGCGGAATGGCTTGTCCCTCACTTTGAAAAGATGCTCTACGACAATGCCCAATTGGTAAATCTTTACCTCGATGCTTACCTCGTCAGCGGTGAGACGAAATTTGCCGGCGTTATTCGCGAGACGCTTCGCTACGTCCTCGGGGATATGACGCATCCGGAAGGCGGATTCTATTCCGCCGAAGATGCCGACAGCGAAGGCAAAGAAGGAAAATTCTACTGTTGGACCCGTGCCGAGCTGGCTTCGCTGCTCACGCCCGAAGAATTTAATGTTGCGGTTCGTTATTTTGGCATCACCGAGCGCGGCAATTTTCTCGATCACAGCGATCCCAATCCACTGCCCAATCAAAATGTGCTGAGCATTGTCGATCCAAAATTACTGAAGGATGATCAGCCGCTTTTGGAATCCGCGAAACAGAAAATGTTGACGGCGCGCGAACAGAGAGT
>JBDTOW010000115.1:0-8597 GCA_039933075.1 Verrucomicrobiota bacterium
TCAGATGGAGCCCCTACCACGGCCGTGTCATCCGACACGCCCACCGACATGCCGAAGAGGTCACCGGCGCCGGCATTGGAGGCTTTGAGATGGGCCTGCTGGCTCCAGGTCAAAGTCGCAGGGTCTCGCACGAAAACGTAGGCCGATCCAGAGTCGGAGGCGCCACTGTCTTCAAAAGGCGCTCCGACCACTATGGTATCGCCCGAGATCGCCACCGAACGGCCGAATGCATTTCCTGCCGCGGTGTTGGAGGCTTTGAGATACGCCTGCTAACTCCAGCTTTCGCCGGAGCGCACGAAGACGTAGACTGCTCCGGCCCCCAAGGCAAGGTCATTGGTGTCATTGACGCTGTCGTTCACTCCAATCGCGTTGCTGCTCTCATGCGGCGCTCCGACGATCACGGTGTCGCCCGAGATCGCGACGGAGAAGCCGAATTGGTCGAGATCCCCAGTGTTGGAAGCTTTGAGATAAGCCTGCTGGGCAATTTGAACAGGTGTGGCCGCTCTGCCCGGCGAAGGTAAAAAAATCGCGCCCACCACGAATACGAGCCAGAATCGATGAACGCGAAGGAAGGTTAGTAATTTCATGCGATGATTAGCAACATGTTCACTGCATACTTCAGCAAAATCGCCCGCAGGTTGCGCGATAATCCGTCAATGAGATCAATCCAGTCCACTCAGGAAGGGCTCACCCGCTCAACACGTTCAACAAATGTCGCAGCTCATCCTCGACATCGACGCGGCGGGCCACGGTTTTGCCCACCTCTTCGTAAAGGAGTTTCCGGTATCGCTGCCGCAGCCGATGCACCGCCGATTTCATGGCCGATTCACTCAACCCAAATCGCTTGCCGATTTCTGCCTGCGAAACATCGCTCTTGTCTCCGTAAAGAAACACTTTGAGAGCATCGAACAACTCGGCTTTTTCGTCCGCCGCCTGCTCGAGTCTCAACCGGTTCATGACCTCATCAAGGACTACCAGCGCCCAGCGCCGCTCGTAGATGCGATCTGGCGTCAGTTCGTCCACCGGTTCGAGCTTATATCGCTCTTCGGCTTCATTTACGTCCAGCGATAAAAATTGCCGCCCACCCCCTCGCTTCTGCGCTTGGGCGCGCTCCCATTCGTTCACCAGAAACCGTTTCAACGCGATCAACAGGAAGGACCGGAAACGGCCCTTCTCCTGGGCCGCCGCAGCCACAAAATTTTGCTTGATCAACCGAGCGAAAAATTCCTGCGTCAAATCCTCAGCGGTGTGAGGATCCGGGCCAGTGCGCCGAACGTAGGCGTAAACAGGATACCAATAGCTGCTGCACAATTCGGCCAAAGCCTCCGCCGCGCGCGGCGATTCGCCGCCTGCCGCAGCTAACAAACTCCAGTGCGTTGTGGGAAAGCTTCCGGCCGCTTTCGCTTCCGGTAAATGGTCTTCGTGCTGTCCCTGCATGCGAGGCTCAAGGCTAGGTTTCAGTTTTGATCCAAGGCTTCGAGAATGGCATCGACGATATCCAAGGGAATGGTATCTGATTTGCCCAAAACCTTGTTGGCACCCGCCAGCAGAGTGTTTTTGGCCAGGTCGCTCTGCGGCACTGCCGTCAAGATGAAAATGGGTATCTTCTCGAATTGCTTCTGAGCGCGAATGCATTTCAAAATCTCGACCCCGTTCGCTTTGGGAAGCATTAGGTCTAAAACTATCGCGTCAGGAGGATTCTGATGGAGACGCAAAAATCCGGCCTCACCACTGATGGCGGTCTGCACTTCAAAACCCGCCCTTTCCAATTGAGTCTTGTAAATGAGCAGAATAACTGGGTCGTCTTCGATTATGAGGACTTTTACCGCCATTTACATCTAACGCCCGGCGCGCTCTCGGCTTTCATGCCTTCATGTTGGAACATGTGAATCCTATCACTCATCAGCAAGTGTCAGCGGTCGAATCAAACTGACCCGCCCTTTGCGGTCATTTTTTAGTATTTTCTAAAGTTGGTTTTCAAGATTTCTCTGATATTTTTTTTCCGCGTTTGGAAGGATAGGGCTCTGCGGGAGCGCAACCCGAACGTCCAAACGTCCGTGGATTGCGTAAGCATCCCTCCCGGACCGGTTTTTTGGGGAGCAGGGGTCAAACCATAGCATGGTCGTGTTTAGGGATGAGCTATTTTGCGGCCGTTTCGGTATTCCCCATCGCATTGCTCCGCACTCATTTAAAGTCTCAAGTCAAACACATATCAAACCATGCTCTGGTTTCACCCCTGCTCATTGTCGATTGAACCATCTGCCGATCTCGAACAGGTTGCTTCTTGTAGGGATATCGTGCCTTCGGTAGGGTCGGGAGGCCTGCAAGCCCTTAGCCAAAATTTGGTTTTGAACTGATGTTAAGAAATGCTTCGTTTCACTTTACTTTTCATTCTCTCTTGCGTGATTTTGAGCGACCGGACTCTGATTTTGGGAGCGCCGGCAGCCAGGTCCCCGGCAAAAGATCCTTCATTGCTTCCTCCCCCCGCAAAGGCAACGGCCGATTTTGTTCGCGATATTCAACCGCTGCTGGCCGAGCGTTGCTACAAATGTCACGGCTCCGAGAAGCAGAAGAACGGTCTGCGGCTTGATCTCCAGTCTGAAGCTTTGCATGGCGGTGATTCCGGTCCAGCCATCGTCCCGGGAAAGAGCGCCGAGAGCCGGTTGATTCATTACGTCGCCGGCCTTGATGAAGAAAAAGTGATGCCTCCCAAAGGCGACCGTCTGACCCCTGAACAGATCGGTTTGTTGCGAGCGTGGATTGATCAAGGCGCTCAATGGCCCGAACCGACCGTCACCGCCGGCGAAAAGATTGTCAGGACTGACCACTGGTCATTCAAACCGCCGCGGCGTTCCCCCGTGCCGGAGGTCCAAGAGCGGAAGTGGGTTCGCAATCCGCTCGATGCCTTCGTGCTGGCGCGCCTGGAGAAGGACGGCATCCAACCATCGCGCGAAGCCGATCGGATAACATTGATCCGTCGGCTAAGCCTGGATTTGACGGGTCTGCCCCCGGCTCCGGCGGAAGTCGACGCTTTCGTCAATGATCAGGGCGAGAATGCTTATGAGATCCTCGTGGATCGACTGCTGGCATCACCAAGCTTTGGCGAACAATGGGCGCGGCATTGGCTTGATTTGGCTCGCTACGCTGACACGGACGGGTACGAAAAGGATTTCTATCGGCCGCATGCCTGGCGCTGGCGGGATTGGGTGATTGATTCGCTCAATCGGGATCAACGGTTCGATGAATTTACTCGCGATCAGATTGCGGGGGACCTGCTCCCAAATGCGACGATTGAACAGAAGGTGGCTACCGGCTTTCACCGAAACGCATTGCTCAATCGCGAGGGCGGCGTGGACATCGAGGAAGACCGTTGCAAGATCGTGGTGGATCGCGTGAGCACGGTCGGCGCCACCTGGCTCGGTTTGACCGTCGGCTGCGCCGAATGTCATTCGCACAAGTATGACCCGATTTCACAAAAGGAATTCTACGAACTCTATGCGTTCTTCAACAGCACGGACGACCGCGACATCAAAGCGCCTTTGCCCGCGCAGTTCGCCGGTGTGAAGCAGAAAGAAAGTGAGCTTAGCGCGGCCAAGAGAAAATACGTCGAAGCGTCCGAACCGGAATTCGAAGCCTGGGCGGCCAGAATCGGCGCGTTGCCCGACATCTGGTCGGCTCCACGGGTGGAGGATTACGATCTGCCCACCTTTGGCGCGAACAACGGCGCCAACCTTTACCCGCAGGAGGACGGTTCCTTCCTCGTGACCGGGATGGTCGAAAACAAAACCCATTATATCATGATGCTGAATACACAGCTCAAGGGGATCACCGGTATTGGCGTCGAGGCGATGACCGACGAGATGCTGCCGAGGCTTGGTCCTGGCTGGGCGACCAACGGAAACTTTGTGCTCACCGAGGTGTCCGTTGAATCGGCTTCTTTGAAGGAACTCAACAAGCTGAAAGCCAATCCCATCGTCAATGCGTTCGCGGATTACTCACAGGAGGGGTATCCGATCTCGGCCACAATTGACGGCAACACAACGAACGGCGGTTGGGCGGTGGACATGCCGAAGCTCGCCATGCATGCGGTGGATCGCTGCGCGGTTTACATGGTGAAGGAGGACATCGGTTATGATGCCGGCACGCGCCTCAAAGTGAGTCTGATTCAAAACCACGGTAACAGCCACACGCTCGGCCGAGTGCGAGTGACTTACACCACCGCCAACCGCGAAACGCTCGCCACGCAAGCCGTGCCGCAAAGGATTCGGGATATCGCCAAAATTCCCGCGGCCGACCGAACGCTCGATCAGAAAGTTATTTTGAAACGTTACTATCAAGCCACCTTTACGCCGGACGCTCCCGAACTGGTGGCTTACACCAAAACGATGGCTGAATCACCCGAAGTGAAAGGCGAGGTGCAGGCTCAAACGTTGATCGAGCGTCATCTCGGCCGTCCAACACACGTCCATATTCGTGGGAATTTTTTGGACAAAGGCTCCGAAGTGAAACCGGGCACACTCTCGGTGTTGCATCCAATCAAAGCGCGCAACCCGGATGCCCCGGCCGATCGCCTTGACCTCGCCAATTGGCTGACCGATCCGGCGAACCCGCTCACGGCGCGTGTCACGGTAAACCGGATTTGGATGCATCTCTTCGGACAAGGATTGGTCACGACCGTCGCCGATTTCGGAGCTCAAGGAGAAAAGCCGTCACACCCCGAGCTGCTCGACTGGCTCGCGACCGAGTTCCTCAAACAGAATTGGAGCCGAAAGGCGATGATCAAACTTATCGTGATGTCGTCCACCTACCGCCAATCGTCCGACATGCGCGAAGACTTGCTGACGCGTGACGCGAAAAACCGGCTGTTGGCGCGACAGAACCGGTTCCGTTTGTCCGCGGAGAATGCGCGCGACCAATACCTCGCCGCCAGCGGTTTGCTCGATCCGCAAATCGGCGGCAGCAGTGTCGACGTTCAAAGCAAAAGGCGCGGTCTGTATCTGAAATTTGTCCGCGCCTTTCCTGAATACATGCTGACGACTTTCGACGCTCCGTCATCAACCCAGACCTGCCCGATGCGCGAACGTTCGAACACGCCACTGCAAGCGTTGACACTTCTGAACAACAAATTGCTGGTTCAATGTGCTCAGGCTCTGGGGCAGCGAGCGATCGCGGACACTGCCGGGGACACTCGAAACAGGATTCGGCACATATTCCAGCTCTGCACCGCGCGTCAACCGGACGAAGCCGAACTCAACGAATTGACCGGATTGTTCAATAAAGTAAAAGAGGTCTATTACAACGATCCGAAGGCGGCCGTCGAGGTCGCTGACAGCTTGGCGCTGCGTGATCTGCCAGCCGCCGCCGCCGGCGCGTACGCCGTCGTTGCCAGAGCTGTTTTGAATTTGGATGAGTTGATCACGAGAGAGTGAAGCTGGTCAGGCGCTGTCGCCTGTGGCGAAACTTTCCGCGCAGGGTGACTCAGGCATTCGGGATACGCGCATACATTTCAATGACCTGAATCGTCTCGGAACTGAAGCGACGAAGCTCCTCTCCAGTAAAGAGCCCCATCGAATGGATAATACCGATCTGCACAAGTGCCGTTGACCGGCGAAAATCGTTAAAGCCTCGGGCGACGTCATCATCGCGCTCCTCGATCAGCTTGAAGAGAGTTAAATACTTCGCGTGCGAAGATTTTCCAGGACGTTCGATCCCCGCTTTCGCCTCACTCAGAATCTTGTCGCACAATCGTTCGAGCGCAACCTGACGAAGCTCTCGAAAAATCTTCCAATCACGTTCTGGGATATCGCGAGACATATGCAAATCGACGATGCCGGCCTCCATCCTGCAATCTTCTGGAGTCAACGCCTGTGCTCTTCACGACACCTGCCAACATGCCACGACCAACGATCCCGCGCCAGTGATGCACGGTCCGCGGTATTGAAAACCTAACGCCGTTAATCCATGATTCATCGTTAAGTCCCATACTTTGAGTTACTGGCCTGATCGAAACGGTTTTCCCGACCGGTACAGTTCCATCAGTTTGAGATTGGTTTCCGCCAGTTGTTGTTCATGTGCCGCGGCCGCAATGTCGTGCGCCTTTTGCGCTGTGCGGATGGCGTCGTCATACCGTCCCGTCTCGGCCTGAGCCGCCGCCAGGGTCCCCACAAACACGGCGCGTTTGAAGCCGGTCAGTTGGCAGGCTTTCTCAGCCAGTTGCACCGCCTGACTGCCGTTCCGAAACTCCGCATGAGAATCGGTGGCGAGGATCCAGGCGAGATCGTTCAACAGCTCAGGCCAATCCGGTCTCAGTCGGAGTGCCTCACGCAGGCTCACCAGGCCTTCCCGTGTATTGCCTTGAGCAATTTGTATAGTGCCGAGTTTCAGGCGGCTGATGGCTGAATCCTGGGTAATCGCGAGAGCCGCGCGAAAGTGCTCGGAGGCCCGGACCAGGTCGCCTTTGCCCATGAGCGCGGTTCCCAGGTTCTCGTGAGCGGTCGTGAGATGAGGATCGACTCGCACCGCCGTTTCAAGATGCGCGATCGCTTCATCGACGTTGCCCTTCGCGTACAGGATCATCGCCAGATCATTGTGTGCCGCGGGCGATTCCGGGTTGAGCCGCAGCACCGTCTGCAGTTGTTCGATGGCTTCGGCCGGGCGGCCTTGACGGTCGAGTGCAAGGCCAAGGAGCAGGTGAGCTTCGACGTAGCTCGGCTTGATGCGAGCGGCCTCAACGTAATGGCTGATCGCCTCATCGAGTTTCCCCTGCTTTTCCAAAGTAAGCCCCATCTGGACATGCGCGTCTGATTGCCGTGGATTGATCCGCAAAGAATTTTCCAGAAGACGCACCGCTTCGTCGTAGTGCCCATCGGCTGAGCGCAGGCTGCCGACCACGACGCCGACCTGGGCGTTGCTTGGATCCACCCGGAGCGCGTGGTCGAAAAGCGTCCGGGTGCTTTGCCAATGCCGCGCCTGCCGAGCCCCCAGCACACCACAAAGAATCACGATCACCGCGCCCACCGACACGACTCCCTTTCGCCGGCCGGGACTCGATTCGGCGAATTCCGTCGCCGCCCAGATCGCGAGGATGAAAAGCCCGATCAACGGCACGTAGGTGTAACGGTCAGCGATGGCCTGATCCCCGGCCTGGAGAAGTCCGATGACGGGCACCAAGGTGCCGAGAAACCAGAACCATCCCGTGAAGACGAAAGGCCGCCGGTGCCGCGAGAAAAAGGCCCAGGCGGAAACTCCCACGACGATTGCGCCGGACAATGCCACTTGTCCCGGCAGCCAGTGATCGGGCCGAGGATAAAAGACGATCAGATCGGTCGGCCACACCGTCTTGAGCAGATAGCTCGCATAGCCAACGAGGCTGTTCGAGATTCGATCCGTGAGCGGCAGGTTTTGCAGACTAACAATCGCGTCCGCCTTTCGTTGTGCCGCGACACTGAAAACCGCTGAGGCGGTCGAGATCGCCAGCAGGGGCAGCTTCTCGACGATAAGCGATCTCCAGGTCTTCCGCGGAAACCGCCGGCTTCCGCCAGTCTCCGGCTTCCCGCCGGTCGAAGGCATTATCGGGGACGAAGGAGAGCGGCCAAGCGGCCACCAGTCCAGTAACAGAAGCAGGCAAGGCAGGGTGATGACCATGGACTTGGCCATCAGGCCCAGAACGAAGCACGCCACGACGACCAGATACCGTCCCGCGCCCGGCCGCGCGGCGTAGCGCAGGTACGCTCCCAGCGCGAGAAACCAGAACAAAGAGCTGAGTAATCCCTTGCGTTCTGAAATCCAGGCGACGGTCTCCACGTGGAGCGGATGGATGGCAAACAGCAGGGCAACAACCATGCTTGGCACGCGGCGTCCGGTCAGCCGTTCCATGACCAGAAAGAGAACGAGACTGTTGACCACGTGAAGGGCCACGTTGGTCAGGTGGAATCCGTACGCCTTCAACCCGTAAATTTCATAGTCCGCCATGTAGGAAATCCAGGTTAGCGGCTGCCAGTAAATGAAGAGCGACTGGAAAGCCCACGAAATATTTCGTCCACTCAAACCTCGGATGTGCGGATTTTGGGTCACATAATCCGGGTCATCGTAGTTGATGAACTCGGCGTGGACCAAGGGCCAGAACACGATCAACACCGCCAGCGCCAGCAGAAGGAGCACCCACAGGTCGCGGTAACGAGCGTTCCAGGTGGCGCGGTTCGTTGGCCCCGGAAGCGGTTCGGTGGATCGTTTCATGGCGTCGTCCGTCCGGAGGATTCCACGGGATGGCCGGGCAAATCTGTTGTTGCTGAATTTTCGGTGAGTCGATTCTTGCCGTAGATTGTTTTAAGGCACTCCTCGTAGGGCTGATACGTCGGATGAAGCACCGCGTTCAGTTTGGAGGCATCGGCGCAGACGCCATCGAGGATCATGTGCGAGAGACGCCAGAAGAGAGTGTGTGCGGCGTGCGGCAGCACCGCCAATTTGCTCATCTCGCAACAAAACGCGCCGAGAATCCTCCACAGCCAGAGTGGCAAACGCAGCCGGTCGCGCCGACAGCCAAAGATTGACGCCATTTCTGCCAGCACTTGATCAACGCTCGGATTCTCACCATTGCT
>JBDTOW010000116.1:0-8594 GCA_039933075.1 Verrucomicrobiota bacterium
CGGGATTGTTTATCGGCAATCACGGTCGGAGGTTTGCCATGAGTGAAACCACCCGCAAAAACCTCGATGCATTTTGGGAGTTGATCGACGAAATCCTGAATGCGCTGCTCTTCGTGCTGATCGGAATGGAGATCCTGGTGCTGGCCTTCTCACGCGATCTGTTCTTCGCGGGGCTGTTAGCCATTCCAGCGATCTTGCTGGCGCGCTGGGTGAGCGTACTGGTGCCCGTGACCGTTATCCGCCGCTGGCGTGAATTCACGCCTGGCACCGTGACGATCATGACGTGGGGAGGTTTGCGTGGCGGCATCTCGGTGGCGCTAGCGTTATCGCTGCCACCTGGTCGCGAACGGGAAACTATTTTGGGCGTGACTTACGTCGTGGTCATTTTTTCCATCCTGACGCAAGGGTTGACGCTCAAACACGTTGTGCGCGCGTTGGTAAAGCCCGGTGCCTGAGCTGGGCGAAGGAACCAAAGGATCGACCTCAAACCGCTCCGTAGTTGTTTGAGTTTATTCGCTGCTCATGTCTTCGCCATCGCGGAGGTATATTCAGATTGCACTTCGCGCGATGAGCCAAGGCTTTCTGGGCCACTGACACATTTGTTTCCTTGCCGCACCAAACTTCCAAAGCTGGTTGCTGAATGGCCCTGGCAAATGAAAACCCCAATGCCCAGGGCAGTTGCGATTTGAATCGAACATTCATGGCATTCAATCGCGCTGACGCAAGTTCGGCAGATTGGACGCCGGACAAGAACGCGATCCCCGGGTCCGCAGCGGGGACCGATCGGAAAAGCCATTTCACTGTGGCGTTGGCCACCTCGTCCACGGTTTCCTGCTTGGGGCAGGTCAATCCCGGAAGTATCGCGAGCAGCACATTGCTCGCGACTATCAGTGAAGGGAGAAACCAAATGCTCGAACGGAGGTTGTTCCAAAGTATTTAATTCGATGCATGCCAATAGAAGCGCCACCATGGAGAGAATCAACAAACTGGAAAGCAATCCGGCTCGTTCGCGCTTGAAGATCTGCTTTTCACGATTCCAAGTTCCCACCAGAATGGCCAACCCGAGGCCCAACGGACTATTCCCGATGATTGATCCGGTGAGCTGGGCTTTGACGACATCACTCTTGCCCGCCCTGAGGACGAAGATTCCCAAAATAAGTTCAGCCATTTTGCCGAAGGTCACGTTGAGCAAGCCTCCCATGGCCGATCCAGACAGTTTGGCCACTTGCTCAGTGGCGCGCCGAATCAAGTTAGCCAGCGGAATGATGGCGACGGTGGCCGTGGCGAATGTCCAAATCGGTCCGGCATGGACCCAGTAACCCAGCACCAGCGAGACCGGGACGAGCAGAAGCAGCAGATTCATAACGCTCATGGCGTCTTCGGGTTCATGTTCTCATTAGCGCGCGTTCGGCGGAGGATGAGACACTTGAAAGTCGATGGTTGTCACGTTCGCGTCTGCCCGGGTGTTTGATCGACACTTTTTCATTACCAAAACATAATCGCTGAGGCGCAGGTGCCTCCCGAGAAGCGCAATCGCGCTCCGATGCGTCCCAAAACTGACCTAGCCTTGTTTTTCGTGTTTTTCGTCATCAGCTTGATTCGAATGCTTATCGTTGGTAGCAATTAATGGCATTCACTGCTTCGTTTTCAAATCATACTCTGAGAATTTTCAGAAGCGCGGGCAGCACGAGAAGCACGAGTGGTAACTGAATGATTAACCCGGTGATAATAGCGATGGCCAGCGGTTGTTGCATCGCGGAACCTTGTCCCAAGCCGAGCGCCAGCGGCAGCAATGCGAGAATCGCCGCGAAGGTGGTCATCGCAATGGGACGCATGCGGTTCAAGCCAGCAGCAATAAAGCGTTCCCGGCGATCTTTATCCTCTGGCAATTCGCGGTATTCCGAAAAATAGAAGATCGCGACCTCAGTGACGATGCCGACGATCATCGTCATTCCCATTCTCGAAGTGATGTTGAATTCCGTACCAGTAATCCAAAGCCCGACGAACACGAACGTTGCCGAGAGCAACGGCATTGATAGCAGCGCAATGGCGACTTTGAAGCTCTCATAAAGAAACAGCAGGAGCAGAAAAACAAGTAGAATGGCGGAGATCAAAACCATGCTCAAGGCCTTGAAAGCAATTTGCTGTTGCTCGTAAAGTCCGCCCAAGCTGTACGGTACGCCGGACGGCAAGAATCCAGGTTTGTCCAGAATCTGCGTTTTGATTTGTTGAACGGTCGAGCCGAGGTCGCGTCCGCTGATCCGCCCTGTCACGGCGACCATGCGTTTCAAATTCTCGCGAGTTATTTCCGGTTGGCCCGTCACCGTAACCAGCTTGGCGACGCGTTGAAGCGGGAAGAGATGACCGTCCGGCGCCCGCAAAAGCAGTGTGCGAATTGAGTCAATCGTGGCGCGAGTGCTGTCCGGCAGCCAAACCCGCACGCCCACCAACTTCGGGCCATTTTGAATGCGCGTAGTCACCACGCCGGACAGGTACTTGCCGAGGTCCGTCGTGATGGAGTCCGCATCGGTCCCCTCCAACGCGGCTTTCACGCGGTCCACTTTAATTTCAAGCGCATCGCCGGCAAGCACGATGCCGCTCTTGACTTCCACCGCGCCGTGAACCTGTTCGACGGCCTGTTGCACTTTCGTCGCCACCTGCTCAAGCTGCTGTTGGTTGTCCGAATAAAGCTTGATTTCAATCGGTTGCGGCACCGACGTGAGGTCACCAATCAAATCTTCCATCAACTGCGCGGTCTCGATTCGCAATCCGGGGACATGGTGCTTGATTCTCGTTCGAACCCCGCTCATGACCGTTTCGATTCCAGGCCGGGGCGGTGCTTTAAGGCGGACAAAAAAATCGCCGGAGTTCGCCTCCGTTATGCCGCCTCCCAATTGCAAACCCGTGCGTCGAGACCAGGTTTCCACTTCCGGCGTGGACTTGAGAATCTCTTCGACTTGCCGCAGCAGCCGGTCGGTTTCCCGCAACGACGTGCCGGCCTGGCTTTTGTAATCAAGAATAAAACCTCCTTCATCCATGTGCGGCATAAAACCGGAACCGGTGTGCTTGTAGGCAAAGCAACCAAGCGCGATCAGCGGCACGATAAAGAGTATCGTGAGCCACGGACGCCCGAGCAATTTCTCCATGAAACTTCGGTAGCCGCGATTGACTCCTTTGGAAAATCCGCCGGTTCGCTCCATGCGCTCGGCATCTTTTTTGTTCAACACCTTGGCGGCGATAATCGGTATCGCGACCCAAGCGGTGATGAACGAAATCAGCAGACTGCACGCCATCGTCAGTGAAAGCGCTTTGAAAAACGCTCCGGTGACGCCGCTCAGAAACGCGAGCGGTAGAAAAATAATAATCGTCGCGGCGGATGAACCCATTAGCGGGCCGGTAAATTCGCGGCTGGCGCGCAGCACGCGGTCCGGTCCTTCGCCCTCGCCGCCTTGAAGCCGGCGCATGATGTGCTCGACCATCACGATGGCGTCGTCGATGATGAGGCCAACTGCGGCAGCCATCCCGCCAAGGGTCATGATGTTCAGGCTCATGTTCGTCACGTAGAGCAGGAGCATGGTCGCCGCGAGCGCCGTCGGCACCGCGAGCGTGGCGATGAGGGTGACTTTCCAGTTCTGAAGAAAGACAAAGAGGACAATCGCCGCCAAGGCGATGCCAATCAGGACCGAATCGCGCGTGCTGTGTTCGGAGCTCAGAATCAGGTCGCTCTGATCGTACCAATTTTTCAGGTCAATCCCGGCCGGCAAACTTTTTCGCAATTCCTCCAGCTTTTGTTTTACTCCGCGGGCGATTTGAACCGTATTGCCGCCGGGCTGTTGGTAAATCTGAAAGAGCACGGCGTCGTTGCCGCCGGCGGTGACACGAATCCATTGCGGCTCGGTCGAACGCTCCACCGTAGCCACGTCTTCGACCAGCACCACGCCGTTGGTTCCCGACCGCAAAACAGCGGACGAAATCTGATTCACATCCGTGAATCGCGTGTCGGAGACGATCAGATACAACTTGTCGTGATCTTCGGCGCGGCCGATGGCGACGAGAACATTAGCCGCCGAGACCGCCTTCGCAATATCATCCAGGCTCAAGTGGTACGATTGCAGCTTCGCCGGGTCAACGACAACGCGGTACTCGAGAACCTTACCGCCCTGCACGCTGACCTTTGCGACACCGGGGATAGTCGAGAGCGCAGGGCGAACCATGTAGAGCGCGAGGTCATTCAATTCGACAAGCGAATGAGACGTCGAAGTGAGGCTGTAACCGATGACCGGAAACACCGTCGGATTCATGCGTTCGACTTCGAACATCGTTCCTGGGGGCAGTTTAGAGAGAATCCGGTTGATTTCCGATTCGACCTGCAACATCGCGGAAACCATGTCGTGGCCCCAATCGAAGTCGATGGAGATTTGCGCGCTGCCGCGACTGGTGGTCGAGCGCACGTTGCGAACACCCGGAATGGAACGGAGGGCTTCCTCGGCTTTGTAGGTGACTTCAATCGCCATGCGCTCGGCCGGGCGTTCGCCGGCATCGAGGGTTACACGCACGAGAGGAAAGCTGATGCGCGGAAACAGCGACACTGGCAGCCGCATCCCGCTGAGAATTCCCGCCAGCACGAGAATCGAAAGCAGGAACAACAGGGAGCGCGCGTGTTTATGAACCCACTGCATAGACTCAGGGTTTGCTCGCGGGCGCGACCGCCATGCCGTTGGTCAGTTCGTAATTCCCCTGCACCACGACCTGAACGCCTGGCTGAAATTTGGGACTGATTACTTCAACTTCGTTGGTCGTCTTTATTCCTATTTGAACCTGATGCTCGAGAGCGTGGCCGTTTTCGACCGTGAAGATAACGTCATGGTTTCCCTGCGGCAACACTGCCAGGCGCGGCACGAGCAGCGCCTCGTGCGAAACGGTCTTGATTTCCGCGCGAAGATAAGCGTCCAGGAGCAAGCTCATTCCGCTCGGGGGCCGGACATAAACATCCACCAAATGGGTGTCGGGATTCACGCGCTGAGTGATGAGGCGGATGCGGCCCTCGAACTGCCTGGCTTCCGCGGCATGAACCGGAAATAAAGTGACCCGGTCATCCTTTGAAAGAGAAACCGCGTCCTCCGGCTCCACGCCGAGCCTGACTTCGATTTCATTGCGGGCAATCAGTTCAAATAGCGGTGTCGCGGCGGAAACAATCTGTCCGTCGCGAACTGAAAGCTGCCAGATCACTCCGGCCATTTGGGATTTAACCTGGCGTTCAGTCTCGATGCCCCGGTCCTCGAGGCTTTGGAGTTGCAGCCGCGCGTCGTCCGCCGCCTTGCGCGCCTGGCCGAGTTCCTGGTTAGTGGCAAATTTGAGGTCGTAACGCTCCTGCGTCTGTTTTAATTCCCGATCCGCCGCGTCCACCGCGATTTTGGCTTGGGCGAGCTGAAGCTTGCTCGCGGCGCTCGGCTCGATATCCGCCAGGACTTGGCCATTTGTGACGGCTTCGCCCGCTGCGACCAACAAATGATCCACGACGCTCTCGAATCTAACGGAAACGGCGTGGGTTGCCCCAGGTCTGGGAATGACACTCCCGTAAGCTGTGACGGTTTCGGAAATGTTCGACTTCACCACGGGCGCCAACTCTACCTGCGCGATGACGTGCGTATCGTCCACTCCCTTTTCTTGAGTCGTATTGTTTGGGCGACAGCCTGCGAGCCAGGTTCCGGCGAACCCAACGCCCAAAAGCAGCCGCGCGCTGAAAACCCATTTGAGGGTTTTCATCGTGACGTCCTCCGTTGCGAGTTGTCGCGAGATTGACCCAAGGGCAGGTAGCGCCCCGAAGCGAGTTCCAGCGCGACGTGAGTTTCCACGAGTTGCTGCTGGAGCTTCAGAACCTGGATGCGTTCTTGATTGAGATTATTTTGGGCGGTGTAATAGCTGAACGCGTCCACTTGGCGTTGGTTGAGCGCGACGCGATACGTTTCGACCACCCGTTCCAATACCGGCACTGTTGCCTGCGCCGCGCCAATCTGGCTGGTGAGCGATTGAATATCGGCCAGCGCCCTGGTGATATCGGACCGGGCTTCAAAAACGCGGTTGATGTATTCGTCGAAGAGCCTTTGCCGGGTGGCCCGTTCGATAGCGATCCTTCCCTGGTTGCGGTCGAAAATGGGTAAATCGAGGGCCGCCGCCGGGCCGAGTGTGCGAATGTTTGATGTGTCGCTCGCGTAATTTGCGCCGAGCGAAATCTTCGGGAATCGGCCGAGAATCGCGGCGCGAACGGTTTGTTCCTGGCTGGCGTAACCACGCTTGAGCGCCATCAGGTCAAGACGGTTTTCTTCCAGCCCTCGCTGCAGTTCCTCCAAAGGCGGCGCATCGTCACGCGAAGGCAAATCAATGCCGGGGCGCAACCGAATCGTTGTGTCGGATGGAACCCCAAGCGCGCGTTTGAGCGCGACATACTGGTCGGCGATATCCTGCTGCAATCCGAGCACCGTCACATGCGCGTTCTGGCTGGCGAATTCGGCCGAGACAAGGTCAACCACCGTCTTGATGTGCGCGTCCACCGCGCGCTGGATGATCGAGAGGTTTTCAGCAAGACGGCGATCTACGGCCTGCGCAGCCGCCAGTTCCGCCTCGTCGGCGGCGACGCGATAGACCGCGACGCGGGCCGATTGCGCCGTTTGCCATTCGCTCCATGCCACGTCCAGGGCGACTGACCGCGATTGCTCCGAAGCCGCCTCCCGCCTCGCGCTGCGCTGAATGAGCGCTTGAATGTCCCAAGTCACACTCACTCCGTAACCGGTGGTGAGGCCCGGAACTAGAGTGCCACCTATGACGGGGTCAACGGTTCCAGTCACCTGCGGATTGGGAAGAATCCCCGCTTGGAACACCTGGGCTGCTGCGACGCCTCGCCGGTCTCGCTGCGCGCGTAAAAATGGATTTATCAAAACCGCCAGCACCGCGGCTTGATCGGGGGACAACCCATTTTCCAGATTGAGTTCGACTGGCTCGACGAGCGGAGTGCGGATCTCCCGGGCTTCGACTTGCAGAGCATTCCAGTCCGGTCCGCTCAAATGCTGCTCCACAACTGCGTGGGTGAGCGGTTGCGGTTGATAAACAGCGCACCCCGCAAGGCATATGGCGACGAGCGCAAGCTCGATACAGCCAATTGCATTCTTCAGTGCAACCAAGCCTGCCCGGCAACGCCCGGCCCGGACACCCGCCACTTCCTTGACCATACCGGGCGGCTCGTCCTGAAACAACGTGCGTGGTTCGGGAACTTCGGCCAGCGCGGCATTTCGATCAGGCCGGCCAGGTTTCGACCAAATCATCCGGAAACAAACCATGAGCAAGAGCCAATGCCACCAGCCGCCGACAGAAAGACCAAATGGTTTCCCGTTACGGACACATTGCCCAAGGATTTGCCCGATCGAAATCACTTCATCAAGGCGAATGGAATTCATGAACAACATGGACTCATTTGTAGAGCTTTTCGAGCTTGTCTACCGCATCCAGCAAGGGGGTGGCGACGAGACTGTACTCTTTCGGAGACTTCGCGGCTTCGACCCGCGCCAGCAACTCGTCGAACTCCCTGGCCTCCGCCGCCCCGTTGTGAGTCACCACGGACGGGCGAAGTCGGTCCCATGTTTTGCGCGTGTCTGAGGCGGTCGCCTTCAGCTTGTCCTTGTCGTTGGCTGTGGACCAGATTTCCAACTCGCGGCCGTAATAGTCGAGGCGCGTCACATCGACGGGGACTTTCGGGTCGAACGGCGCGGTAAGGTTCGCTGCAATCAACGTTACCTGATTGGCCTCACGCATCGCCGCATGCCGATCCTTCGCTGGGATCGCTTTGCCGAGACCCTCGATTCTTTGGTTGAGCCGCTCTTTGTCCACATGCGCAGACGCGGCCTCTACTGACAGTTCTTGAACTGCCTCCCTGAGCGAAGTCAGCCTATCAGCGGCCTTGGTCCAATCATCCACCTTCGCCAAGTCATAAATGTTCTCGCCGAGCTCACCGATCACGGGAAGTGCGGCCGGTATCTTCATCAGTTTGCCCTCCACCGCCTTCTTGCCTTTCGACGACGACCCGGATTGCGCTTGGAGCGGCGCGCTGATGACCAGGCTCAAGGCCACGGCGAGGCTCGACCGGATGAGGAGGTTGGTCTGTCTTTGTTTTTTCATGCTCATAACTATGTCTTTAGTTTGTTTTGTTACTTTAGCGAACGACGTGCTCGCAAATTCATTTCTCTGAGTCCGTGAAATCGCCGAACTTCTCAGTCTCGTTTAACTCGCTTAGCTCTTCGATTGTGTTCGTTGTTTGTTCTCTTGCTGATCCTTTCGAGGGCCGAACCTATGTGCATGGCCATGTGGTCAGTTTTGTAGCTCTTGATCAAATACTGCGGTTGTTCCTTCGAGGCTCGGACCGTGGAGGTCTTGAACCTGGTGGCCGAGGTGACCTTTTTCTTGATTGTCCCGCGAACCCGGCCAGCTTCCGAGTTCCATTCAACATGATTTCCAACTTTGAATTCGTGTTTCATGAGTATGGCGAATCCCTTCTTTCTCATCATTTTTCACTATGGTAGATGTCAGGCCGAGGCGCTCCCTCG
>JBDTOW010000117.1:0-8586 GCA_039933075.1 Verrucomicrobiota bacterium
GCACGCGGCGCGGACGGCGCAGCGCACCGTCCCTACCTCCAATGGTTCACGGCCTTGATTCACGTCCGGATTCTCGAGGTGTGTCCCCTCCCCCGGAACCGAGTTGCTACTGCGCCAAGCGAAAAAAACCTTGCGCCTGCGTCGGTTGAAACGTGTAAGGATTGGTCGGATTCGGCACGTCCTGCCAGGAACCGGTTGTCAATGACTGCCTCGATTGCAGTCTTCCGGTTGCGCCGGACCAGGTGATCGTCACTTGTCCACTGTCGAGGCGGATCGACAGAGGTCCTAACGCGACCGGGGTCCCTTCGTCGAAAAAGTGAATCAGACCGCCTGAGTCCGGCGCGGTATCCCTGGTCAGAAAACTGGTATTTTCCGACTCGAGCACCAGGGCGATGCTGTCGCCCGTGAAGACCGGCAGGCCATCGGAGACATACTTGGCATGGCGGGAAATGCGAAGTTCAAATTCGGTGCCGACACCTTCAGGAGCAATAGCCCAATCAAGACCGCTTATTTCGCCTTCGTTAAATAGACCGTTCTTCTCCTGGTAACCGCCACCTCCCTGGATCAGCATCTCCGAACCGAGTCTGAATTGATAGCCCGTCGTTGCGTCATTATCGGCGTCGATGTAGATGTTGTTGTAGAAAATCGCGAGATCGCTGGGAGAATACAATGTGACCCGCAAGTAGAGGTAATCCGCGTCGCTCGCGATGTAAACGTCCTTATAGTCAGTCGACTCGGTCGTGTCCTTGGGATCCTCGTTGGCCAGCGGCACACCTGCCCAATCCGTGAACGAGCCGTCAATAACAATGGTGGACTTGAAAGTCGCCTTTGTGTCCGGCGCGATGGCGTTGTTGAAAAGGTCCAAGACTTTGTTGAGGGTCAAGGTATAGCTGGCGCCCAGGGTTTGGGCGCTGGTCGTCAAGACGACGTCGGAAGGATTAGTGGCGTCGCGAACTGCGCTATTGACGATCAATCCGCCGCTGAGGGAGTAGTTTGTCACTGCGTTGGCCGAGGGTTGAGTCACCGGCTCTGAGAAAGTGAGAGTCACCTTGTTCGGTGTTCCGACGACATTCACGATGGTCGGCGCGGCGGTGTCCGGATTCACGCTCAGATGCGCCGTGCGACTCGTTGCCACCGACGGCAGGGTGTTGCTCACTATCGCTGAATAGTCGCTTGCATCGGATTGAAGCGCGCTGTCAATCGTATAGGTCGAGTTGGTCGCGTCGGTTATCGGAACCGCACCCTTGAACCATTGGTAGGTGAGCGGCGCCGACCCGGTGGCGACGACGCTAAAAATGGCCGGCTCGCCTTCAGTTACAGTTTGATCAGCGGGTTGCGATGAGTCGGTGATCTTCACGGGAACACCCGTCACCGTCAGCACGGCAGCGCGGCTGGTTACGTTCGTAGCGAGAGGATTGCTAATCCTGATGGAATAGCTTCCCGCATCATTCTGCAAAACCGGATTGATCGTAAACGTCGCGTTCGTCGCGTTCAGGATTGGGTTGCCGTCCTTGAACCATTGATAAGAAAGCGGCGCCGTTCCGACCAACTCAACGGCAAAAGTCGTGGGTTGCCCCGCAACCACTTCTCTATCGACGGGTTGTGACGGATCCGTGATGCTCACCGGAAACTGAGGCGCGGCCAATAACGACATGCCAAACACCAGATCAGCACTGTCACCACCGGTTTGATGGACCTCGACGGCCAGAACATTTGTGCCGATGACCAGCGGCGCCGTCGAGAATCCCGTCACTTCGGCCTGGCCTTTGGTGACTGGGCTCCCCGTGGCGGGCGAGTTGAACAAGACCGGATCATTCGTGAGCCGCACCCGTTTCACTTCAGCCCCGTTAAGATAAAAAACAGCACCATCACTGAGATAGTTCGATGCGACGAGGACGGCGCTGGCTGGGTCATTGGTCCATGCAAAATAAGTCCGCAGGTAGTACGTCGTGCGCCCAACTGCCAGCGGTGTCTGAATCGGTGCGGGAAAGGCCGCGGCATCGGGCGTGAACCCAAACAGCCCCGTACCGGAAGCCCAGCCAGCCTGCGAATCGTCATAGGAGAATTCACGCCAGGTTGTCCCCAGGTCGGTTCCTCCATCGTTGAAACGCCATGACGCGCCGGTTAACGTGACCAGGGGCGAATTTCCCAACGGCGCTCCCGGCGCCGGTGTGAACGTGTAGCTCAAGCCTTCGGTGTCCGGCGCAGTATCGATGGTCGTGAACTGCGCATTTTCCGTCTCCAAAAGAATCGCGATGGTGTCACCAGAAAAAACCGCCGTATTGTCGGATGCATAAGTGGCGCTGCGAGCGATTCGAAACTCAAAATCTGTGGCCGCACCTGCTGGCGCCGCAGCCCAATCCAGACCATTGACCGGGCCTTCATTGAAGAGCCCATTTTTTTCCTGATAGCCAACCCCGCTTTGAATCAGCAGCTCGGAGCCAAACGGGCGGCCCGCCGGAGCATATCCCGTTGTCGCATCATTGTTGGCGTCGATGAAAACATTGTTTTGCGACGTGAAAGGGTCCCCCGGCGAGTAGAGAGCGAAGCGCACGTAAAAGTACCGTTCATCGTGCGCAACGTAAACGGTCTTGAGATCGTTGCCCCCTGTGGCGTCCGCGGGATCCTCATACGCCGGCACCACGCCGGCCCAGTCGTCGAAGGAACCATCGATTGAGATGTGCTTGAAATTGTCGGCGACGCCGTGGTCGGCGAGAAGCGCGAGCAGACCGATAACGAGCGCGAGAACTCTGATGGTTTGCATGAGGGGCATCGGCGAGTCTTTGGGTTTCACGGCATGCCGAAAGGCAGTCCACCGGCTGAAATCGATGAATCTCGTTTGGTCGAGGGCAAGTGAAGCGGTTGTCTGCATGGCCGGCAACTTAACAAAGCGGCGGCTTAGAATTCAACCGCATACTTTTGCGGCGAGCGTTCATACCAATTCGGCTGCAACATCCCCGAGCACTACCCAGAACAGAGCACCACTGTCGTTGAACTGAGGTATGGCGTTTGGACGGCCAGCTCCGAAGGGGCCTGAATGTGAATAGCCGTGGGTGCAACCCACGGGACAAAGGCGAAATTGATGCCGACCCCGAAGGGGTCGAACAACACATGACGACGGGTTTGTTCGACCCCTCCGGGGTCGTAATCCGTTCTTTGTCCCGGTCCGTGGGTTACCCACCCACGGCTATTCACATTCCTCCCCTCCGGGGATGGAACACACAGCCCAACTCCTTAATTCAACAGCAGTGGAATAGAGCACGCCCGGTTGACGCTGAGCCTGAAGTATGGTTGACTCGACTCGCGTTCAGGACGCATCCGGGTTCGCGGAAAGGGCTGAGCCCACCTTCAGACTCACTGCAAGATTAAACCTTGATGCTGCCTGGCAGCGAACCACAGGCGATAGCAGAAAGGTAATAAATGAGCGACCCGATAGAACTTTTCAAGAAAGCGTTTACGGAACATGACGCAGCGTTGTTCCGCCAGTTGCTGGAACGCCATCCCGAGATGAAGGCGAAGATCAACGAGCCGGTGGAGGCTTTCGATGCGCCTGTGATTACTCGTGTGCGCACGCGTGAAATGCTTGACGTGTTGCTGGAGGCGGGCGCCGACATCAACGCAAAAAGCCGCTGGTGGGCTGGCGGATTCGGACTCCTGCACGGCGCCGAACCCGATCTGGCCGCGTATGCCATACAGCGGGGCGCGGTCGTCGATGTGCATGCGGCGGCGCGATTGGGCCTTTTGGATAAACTCCGTGACCTTGTCTCCGCCGACCCCGCGCTGGTGCACGCGCGCGGAGGAGACGGTCAAACGCCGCTGCATTTTGCCAGCACTGTGGAAATCGCCAAATACTTGCTCGAGCACGGCGCGGAAATCGACGCCCGCGACGTGGACCACGAATCCACCCCCGCACAATACATGGTGCGCGATCGTCAGCCGATTGCGCGCTACCTGGTAGGGCGGGGTTGCCGCACCGACATTCTTATGGCCGCGGCGCTCGGCGATGCCGAGCTTGTCCGCCGGCACCTGGATACCGACCCCGCCTGCATTCGGATGCGCGTGAGCCACGAATATTTCCCTATGGTTAATCATAAAAGTGGTGGGACGATCTACCAATGGACGTTGGGCTGGTACGTGTCGGCCCATCAGGTCGCCAAAGAGTTCGGCCATGAAGCTGTTTTCCGGTTGCTCATGGAACGTAGTCCGGCCGAGGCAAAACTGCTTGTGCTTTGCTGGCTGGGGGACGAGACCTCGATGAATTCCTTACTCGCGGAGCGCCCCAATCTTGTCGCCGGGCTCTCCGAGTCCGACCGTCGCCAATTGGCTCATGCCGCCCGAAACAACGACATCGCCGCCGTCCGGTTGATGCTGGCGGCGGGTCTGCCGGTGGACACGCGCGGCCAGCACAGAGCGACGCCGCTGCATTGGGCCGCGTTTCATGGGAATGCAGAAATGGCCGGAGAAATCTTGCGCTACAATCCACCATTGGAGCTGACCGACGCGGATTTCAAAGGCACACCTCTGGGATGGGCCATTCACGGCTCCGAGCATGGCTGGTATTGTCGGACGGGAAATTACGCTGGCACCGTCGAGGCATTGCTCAAAGCGGGCGCGAAGCCTCCTGAAAAGATCGGAGGCACCGATGCTGTGAAAGAGGTGCTTCGTGAGTTGCTTTGACCCTCGAAGATCGGACGCGGATCGCGCCGTGAACCGGTTGGCCGCGGTAGGGCGCGTCAGCGTGCGAACGGTTTACCACGTTCGGCGGCGCGCAGAGGACTGCTCGCCCTACCTTCCTCCACCCGCTTTCGCGCGCGCACAGGGACCATGAACCTGGTAGGGCTGCGCTGCCGCGCCCCCATGGTGATACCGAGGGTTTTGGCCCAACAACGATTTGTTGGACGGCTCAATCATTCGTAATCATCGTCAGCAATCTCTGTCCCTGTTCTGTGTAAAACGAAATCGTCCAACTGCTTGGGATCCGTATCGGACTGGTGAACTCGATAACCATAGGGGTCAAAGATGGGTGCTGCCGCGCATGGTTAGGACGCGTTGTCATGGTGCGGGCGGATTCTGGGGCCTGATGACGGGGCGGTCAACACAGCTCCAAAACGCCAATCGCAAAGATGATGGTGCTCGATTTCATAATGCGCATAGTGCCACCTAACGACCCAAAGCTCAGCCACAGCCTGAAGGCAAAATATAAGTGACGAAAAACAAACCCAAACCACGCCAGCCAGGGATCCGGCTGTTAGATGTCAGCGGATGATTAGGCGGCCTGGTGATTTCGGTCTCGTCGAAGCTGCTCAACGATGTCGCGCTTCAGGCCGTCCGCGAACAGCGCCAGACCAGAAGCGAAGAAAAGAAATCCGAGAGAGGCGACAATCACGCCTCTCGAACCGCCGCCAGAGGACGGAATGTAAATCAAGGCAGCGAACGCCACCCACAATAATGCTGTGCCGACCATCTTCCTCCACGTCGCTTTCATTTGTGTGTTCATTGCGTTCATGGTTTTGCTCCGTAACTGCTGTTGTGTGTGCTGCGCCTACAGTGATTCGATGGCGTATGGTGCGCCTTTAATTGCGCCATGGCGCAAGAGTACTCTTGCGTTCTGAACTGAGCAACAAATACTTCGGTCCAGAGGAGGGCTTACGATGGAAACAAGCAAAGGCTGAACTGTTTCAAATGGATTCAGAGACGCAACGAGTCTAACTCAACGCAAAAATCTTGATTCTGCTTTGCTCGGATTGCCCGCCTCAGCTAGAACGCCCGGCGTCGACGCGACGCGTTGATGTTCCATTATGCACGGCGTGGCATTTTTACAGGATTTGGCTGTCGTGATGATTGTGGCCGGAATGGTGACAATCATTTGCCACCGTCTGAAGCAGCCCGTGGTTCTCGGTTACATCGTCGCCGGGGTCATCATCGGGCCGCACACTCCGCCGTTTCCTTTCATCAAGGACGAGGAGAGCATCAAGACGCTGGCCGAGCTGGGCGTGGTCTTCGTGATGTTCTCGCTCGGTCTGGAGTTCAGCTTGCGCAAGCTGCGGAAGGTCGGATTCGCGGCGCTCATTGCGGCGGCGCTGGAAATCCTGCTGATGGTTTGGGTTGGTTACGAAATCGGGCGGGCGTTTGGCTGGAAAGCGATGGATTGCATTTTTCTCGGCGCGATGCTCTCGATTTCCTCGACGACAATTATTGTAAAAGCCCTTGGCGAACTGGGCCGCACCAAGGAGAAGTTTGCCGAACTCATCTTTGCCATCCTGATCGTCGAGGACATTTTGGCCATCGTAATGATCGCGCTGCTGTCGGGCATTGCGATGACGGGCAGCCTGGCGGTGAGCGAAGTGTTCAACACGACGGCGCGGCTGGCCATCTTTCTCGCGGTCGCACTGGTGCTGGGGCTGCTGGCGGTGCCGCGCCTGCTCAGTTATGTCGCGCGGTTCAAGAGCAACGAAATGCTACTCATCACGGTGCTCGGCCTTTGCTTCGGCGTGTCGCTGCTGGCGGTGAAGCTCAATTACAGCGTGGCGCTCGGCGCATTTGTCATCGGAGCGGTGATTGCCGAAGCGCGCGAGATTCATCGCATCGAAATCCTCACCGAACCCATCCGCGACATGTTCAGCGCGGTGTTCTTCGTGGCGATTGGACTGCAAATCGAGCCGAAACTCCTGGTGCAACACGCGCTGCCGGTCGCAGTTATCACGCTGGCCGTGGTGCTGGGAAAAGTGGTGACGTGCGCGTTCGGCGCATTCGTGGCGGGCAACGACACGCGCACATCGGTCCGCGTGGGAATGGGCCTGGCGCAGATCGGCGAGTTCTCGTTCATCATCGCGTCGTTGGGCCTGACGCTGCACGTAACGAGCGAGTTCCTTTATCCCATCGCCGTGACCGTTTCGGCTATCACCACACTGTTCACGCCGTATCTGATCAAAAGCTCGGACGGATTGGTGAACTGGTTCGACCGCGTTGCCCCGGTGCGGTTCGTCAACTACCTCGCGCTCTATACGCGCTGGGTCGGCCAATGGCGCGAAGGCAAGCACACCAGCATGACCAGTCGGCTGACCCGCCGCTGGGCGTGGCAGATGGCGCTGAACCTTGCGCTGGTCGCGGGCGTTTTCATCGCGGCGGCCTTCGTCGGGGAGAAACAACCGTCCTGGTTGTCTGTGGTGCCGGGCGGCGCGGAAGGAGTGAATGCCGCATTGTGGTTCTGCGCGATGCTGCTTTCGCTGCCGTTGCTGGTGGCCACGTATCGCAAGCTGCAAGCCCTGGGACTGCTGCTGGGTGAAATGGCCGCCGAACGTCTCCGGAACGAGCCTCGCGGCGCCGGGATTCAAGCCATCATCGCCAACACCGTTCCGCTGGCGGGAGCGATTGGGATGGGATTGCTCTTGCTGGTGCTGAGTGCTGCGCTGCTGCCGGCGTGGCGGATCTTGATTGTCCTGCTGCTGGTCGTCGCGGCGGTGACCGCCTTGCTGTGGCGCAGCTTCATCCGGATTTATTCGAAGGCCCAGGTTGCGCTGGAAGAAACCCTGGCCCAACCGCCGCTGCCCCGGCATCAGGAATTGCCATCGCCGCTGGCCGGAGTGCTCAAGGACGCGCAAATCGCAACCGTGGCCATCACCGCCGATTCACCCGCGAAGGGCAAACTCATCCGCGAACTGACCTTGCGGACCCGGACCGGCGCGAGCATCGTGGCCATCGAACGCGCGGGCGCCAACCTCGTGAATCCCGGCCCTGATGAAGAACTCCTGGCGGGCGACCAGGTGGTGTTGCTCGGCACCCGGCAGCAGTTGGATCTGGCGCGTCGAAATCTCCTTGGTCACTAAAACAGCCAAATGCCAGGGCAACCAAAACGGCGGAGGGATTGACGGACCGCGGGCCGGCAGTGAAATTGTTCGCACACCGGTATGACCACAGCCAACAAGATCACGATTTTCCGCATCCTGCTCGTGCCGTTTTTCATTGTTCAGATGATCTACTACGAGAAAAGCGGAGACGAATTCAATCGCCTGCTCGCCCTGGTATCGTTTGCGGTCGCGGCCATGAGCGATGGGCTGGATGGCTACATCGCCCGCCGATATCATCAACGAAGTGAACTGGGCGCGGTGCTCGATCCCCTCGCCGATAAACTCCTCCTCGTCTCCGGTATCATTCTGTTGAGCGTTAAGAATCCACATCTCCAGCAAATCCCCGTCTGGATGACGGGCACCGTGGTGGGTCGGGACCTTATCATTCTCATCGGCTTGAGTGTAATTCATTACACGGTGGGGAAGATCACCGTCCGGCCGAGGCTGATTGGCAAGATTGCGACGGTGCTGCAGATGGTGGTTGTGCTCTGGTTGTTGATGAAATGGAATGCAAAATACGCGCAGGCCTGGATCATCAGCGCTTCGTTATGCACCGGTTTGTCGGGAATTCTTTATGTCCTGGATGGCGTCAGACAGTTAAACGCCAGCCCCTCTAGCGCGGCCACGGAGAAGCAGCCGTAGAAGCCTCACCGTCAGCAGCCGTCCCCGCGATAGGCAACGCCGGCCTCGTAGCGCAGATTTGTAATCTGCTGTATCGCAGAATTGCATTCTGCGGCGC
>JBDTOW010000118.1:0-8524 GCA_039933075.1 Verrucomicrobiota bacterium
GTTGCCTTTCTCTTCGACGACAAACAGGCCTTTGGTCCGAAAATTCTTCGAGACCGCGCTGGTGATGTAATAATCCCGCAGATCCACGTGGTGGCTGCATCGCTTGCACATTGTGGATTCCGCAGTGACGGGGACCTCGAGTTCGGTCCCGCAATCGAAACAATTAATTTTTCTTCGTTCGATTTCCGGCGGGAGCGCCCTCGCCGCGGGCTGCTGACTGGCGGCGGACGGTTGGAGTTCATCAAGGCGAAAGTGTTCGTGGCACTTCTTGCAAATCGTCGAATAAGCGCCTCGCGGTTCCGGTTGCACATGGCCACACCGGGGGCAGGCCACGGGCACCTTTTCCTGTATCAACCTGGGCATTCAACATGCGCCTCGGCCCAAGGCAACCGGGGACTATCGTCCGCCCGGTCTGGGGGACTCGCCTGGCTTGGAAGGCTCGGCCGGTTTGGCCGCTTCGCCAGGCCGTTGAGCCCCGTGCGGCGTGGCGGTAGGCGCTACTTTATTGGGATTTACCTCGGTCTTCCCAACAAACGTGACCCCTTCCTCAATGACCAGCTTGGCGGAACGAATGTCTCCGAACATCTCGGCCTTGGATTTCAGCTCAATCTTTTCTTTGGCGACAACGTTGCCGTTGATCTTGCCGCGGACGACAACTGAATTTGCGTTGACGTTGCCGTTCACCACCGCGCTCTCGGCGACGATAAGAACTCCGTCGGTGCTGATCTCGCCCTCGAGCTTGCCGTCGAAGTTCATCTCGCCGGCGAACTTGAGATTGCCTTTGATTTCGACGTCAGAGTCCAGAAAATTTTTGCTCGGATTTGCCTGTGTATTCATAATGCCTTACGTGGATTGTTGATACGATTTAACTGCTTAGTTACGTCGAGTTTGACAGCGCTGTCAAAGAATTTGTTCGGAGGCGAAACGTTTTAGTATTTGGCAAAGCTTTTGTTCTTGGGTATTGGATTGACCCATGAATTCCCAACGACTTCGAAGCTCTGGCCGGGTCCCGCTTCTTTTCGTGGCGTTTTTCGTCGGCTGTCAGACGAAGACTCCGCGTGCCTGCGCGGCCGAGGCGCCATCGCAGGTCAACCAGGTTCAAACAATCGCTCCCGACGTTTATTTTCACGAGGGCGATATCAAAGTCCATGGCCATTGCAATAATGGCTGGGTGATTTTTGAAGACTATGTCCTGGTTATCGACGGTAATTTTCCGTCCGGGGCGAACGAGATTATCCCAAAGATAAAAGCAATGACCAGCAAACCCATCCGTTTCGCTTTCGACACCCATCATCACGGTGATCACGCGTATGGAAATCAGGTCTGGGTCGACAATGGAGCCGTTCCGGTCGCGCACACCGGCGTGGTCGAGGAAATGAAGAAGTACGAGCCGCAACGCTGGCTCGACAGCGCCAAGACCCGCCCGGATGTGGCGGCGAGCAAACTCAAGTTTCCCACGCTGCTGTTTCCCGAGCGCATGATTTTCGACGACGGCACGCACCGGGTCGAACTGATCCATTTCGGCGTCGCACACACGCATGGGGATGGGTTTGCCTGGTTGCCCAAAGAAAAGATCCTTTTCACGGGCGATGCCTGTGTGAATGGCCCCTATAATTACATGGGAGATGGCGACAGCGGCCAGTGGATTACAACCCTGGAAGGCGCGCGGAAACTGGGCGCCACCACCGTGTGCCCTGGCCATGGCCCGATCGGGAAGGGAACGGTTTTGGATGACCAGCAGAATTACTTCATCGAACTGCGCAAGGCGGTGAAACAACGCGTCGATGCCCGCAAATCGACCGAACAAATGCGCACCCAGACGGACGACATCAAAGCCGCGCTGCAAAAGCAGGAGCGGATCAAGCGGTATGTTGGTGATTCTCTGCCAGCCCAGGTCGAGAAGGCTTGGATTGAAATGGGCGGCAAGCCATTTTTATCCAAGCAAGCTCGTTTACAGGACCAGGAACGTCACGCCCACGCCCACGGTGAAACGTTCAAGACCAGTCAGGCGGCCAAAATGCGATAGAGGAATACTGCCTCAGATACTGCCTCAGGCTCCCGAGGCGTGACTTGATTTGTGATGCTCCTCTCAGCGACATGCGCCAACCCCGGTAGGGACAGCGCGCTGCGCTGTCCCCGCCCGCGCAGAGCGGGCGGAAGTCATTTCGTGGGGATTTGGCGTACGGTAACGCTCGTTCCGCGCCGCTTGGGCGCGGGAACGCCGCAGCACGGCGTCCCTACCGATTTCGGAATTTTGATAACGAAAGCGTTTGTCGGGATCCTAGCTTTGGTGGGGTTGGTTGCGCCTGGCCTGGCGGTCGAAACCGTCGATTCTCAACACCCAAAGAATTCCCAGCATTGGGCATTCGTCGCTCCTGAGCGCCCGGGCTTACCTGATGTCCGACCAAGGCAGTGGGTGCGCAATCCAATCGATGCCTTCATCCTCGCGCACCTCGAAAAAGAAAACATCGATCCGTCGCCGGAAGCCGACCGGGCAGCCTTGATTCGCCGTGTCAGTCTCGATCTGACCGGTCTGCCGCCATCGATCTCCGATGTCGACGCCTTTCTGAACGACGGACGTAGCGATGCCTATGAAGGACTCGTGGACCGCCTGCTCGCTTCGCCCCACTACGGCGAACGCTGGGGACGGTGGTGGCTCGATGCGGCGCGTTACGCCGATTCGAATGGCTACAGCATCGACAGCATTCGCAGCGTTTGGCCGTATCGCGATTGGGTGGTGCGCGCGCTGAATGCCGACTTGCCCTTCGACGAATTCACACTTTGGCAACTTGCCGGCGATCTAGTGCCGGGTGCAGGCCTCGAGCAAGTGATCGCCACCGGCTTTCATCGCAACACGCAGGTAAACCACGAAGGCGGCATCGACACGGAACAGTTTCGAATTGAATCCGCCGTGGACCGCGTGAACACGACCGCCACAGTCTGGCTCGGTGTTACGCTCGGTTGCGCCCAATGCCACAATCACAAGTATGATCCGTTTACACAGCGTGAGTACTACCGCTTCTTCGCCTTTTTCAACCAGCAGGAGAATGATGGCCACGGCAGCGCGGCGCTCGAAGCGGAGAATACGCTGGACCTCGGGACGCCCGAGAAACTCGCCGCGCTCGCCCAGCACCGAAAGGAACTCAAGCAGCGAGAAAAGGAGTTGAGCGATTGGATCGAGAAAGAGCTCAAATCAAAGCAAGCGGCCTGGGAAACCGCGCTCAACGATGACGCCAAGAAGGAAATGAAACCGGAAGTGCTCGCGGCACTCGTTGTTACCGCCTCGAAACGAAACGAATTCCAGGCCGGCACCGCGTTCAACGCTTTCCGTGACGAAAATACCGAGTACCAGGAGCGACGCAAAGTCGTGGACGAATTCCGCAAGAAGCAACCCAAGCTAAACGTGACGCTCGTGATGAAAGAGCGCTCCGAACCGCGCGAAACGTTCGTGATGGTCAAGGGCGACTTTACCCGGCGCGGCGAAACCGTCGAAGCCGGCGTGCCGGCGGTGCTCGGCGAATTGCGGCGATCGGAGGTCAGCGTGCTTCAAGGCGATTCACGAAGGAGCGACGAAAGTTCCGCGGTGGCTCGCTCCGAACGCGCCCCGAAACGGCCTGAAGGCCGCGCTCTCAACCGTCTCGATCTCGCCCGCTGGCTCGTTTCGCCCGAGAATCCGCTCACCGCCCGCGTGATCATGAACCGCGTCTGGCAGGTTTATTTCGGCAAGGGAATCGTCGAGACCGAGAATGACTTTGGCCGGATGGGCTCGCCGCCGTCGCACCCGGAGTTACTGGACTGGCTCGCGACCGAGTTCATGGAGCGGGGCTGGAGCTTGAAAGCGATGCACCGCTCGATCGTCACCAGCGCGACCTATCGGCAGCAATCCAACCTGCACGGTGGCGAACCTCGAATGCGAAGTGTCAACCGCACGCTGGCCGCTGACTTCGATTCGCGCTCCGAACTGCACGATCCGCGCTCGGTCGATCCTGTCAATCGCCTGCTCTGGCGCCAAAACCGCCTGCGTCTCGACGCTGAATTGATCCGCGACGTTCAGCTTGCTGCCAGCGACTTGCTCGTTCCCCGACTGGGAGGCCCACCGGTGTTTCCCCCGCAGTCCGAGGGGCTGGACGCCTTCACGCAAAACAAGCGCGAATGGAAAACGAGCACGGGCGGCGACCGCTATCGCCGCGCGCTCTATACGCATATCCAACGCACCCGTTTCCATCCCTCCCTCGCCGTTTTCGACGCGCCCGATGCTTACACCACTTGCACCCGCCGCCTGCGCAGCAATACACCGCTCCAGGCTCTCACGCTCTTGAATGGCCAGGCGTTCCACGAGTTTGCGCAAGGCCTGGCCGCGCGCATTCAAGCTCACGCCGGCAACAACGATGCAAAACTGGAATTTGGTTTTCGCTGCTGCCTCGCGCGGCGTCCTGCAACAAATGAAAAAGCGCGCCTCGAACAATTGCTCTCCGACGAGCGAAAGGCCGGGAGCGAGGAATCCGCGGCGTGGCTGACCGTGGCAAGAGTGTTGTTGAACCTGGATGAAACGATCACGCGCGAGTAGAACCCTACTCACATCATTTCAGGTTTGGCTTGAGCTTTAGGCTCCAAAGTTGGAAATTCGAGCATGCCTCCGAGTCTGGCTCACAACGCGCACATGCTTACTCGCCGCCATTTCTTCAGCCAGTGCGCGATGGGCCTGGGCGGCGTGGCGCTGGCCTCGCTGCTGGGCGAGCGCGATTTGTTCGGCGGGCCGGCGGCGGAGCACGCCTTCGCCAGCCCATTCACGATGAAGCCGGCGCATTTTCCACCGCGCGCCAAATCGGTTATCTATCTGTTCATGGCGGGCGGACCTTCGCAGCTCGAGATGTGGGATCACAAGCCGAAACTCACCGCGCTAAACGGCCAGGCGATTCCAGATTCGTTCCTCGAGGGGAAACGCTTTGCCTTTATGGATTCTTCGTTCAAGAACCGCTCGACGCTCCTCGGCACAAAGCGCAAGTTCGACCAGCACGGCCAGAGCGGCGTCTGGGTGAGCGAACTTCTCCCGCACACCGCGACCATTGTGGACGACATCGCGCTCGTGAAATCGTGTGCGACGAACCTTTTCAATCACGCGCCGGCGAAGCTTTTCATGAACACGGGGACCGGGCTTTTCGGCCGGCCAAGCATGGGAGCATGGGTTAACTACGGCATCGGCAGCGAATCGCAGGACTTGCCTGGTTTTGTTGTCTTGCAGAGCGGTCCACGCGGGCCGCGTGGCGGGCCGGTAAACTGGGGTAGCGGTTTTTTGCCAACGCAATTCCAGGGCGTGCCGCTGCGGTCGGGCGCGGAACCGATCCTCGACCTCGCGTCGCCCGCCGGCATTTCCGAAGCTCGCCAGCGTCGCGCTCTCGATGCGATTCGCGACCTCAACCTTACCCGGCTTGTCGAGACTGGCGATCCCGAAATCGCGACGCGCATCGCTTCATACGAGATGGCCTATCGAATGCAATCCAGCGCGCCGGAGTTGACGGATCTGCGCGGCGAGAGCGACGCCACGCTCCGTCTCTTCGGCGCCAAACGCGAGGAGCCCAGTTTTGCGCGAAACTGTCTGCTTGCGCGCCGGCTCGTCGAACGCGGTGTTCGCTTCGTCCAGCTTTATCATGCCGACTGGGATTCGCACGGCGGCCCGGGCCAGACGCTCGAGGACGATCTCGAGAAGGTCGTCCATGAAGTGGATCAACCTTGCGCCGCGCTCGTGAAGGACCTCAAAGCGCGTGGTCTGCTCGACCAAACGCTCGTTATCTGGGGCGGCGAGTTCGGCCGCACGCCGATGGGCGAAGCGCGCGAAAAAACCGGACGGAACCATCATATCGACGCGTTCACGATGTGGTTCGCCGGCGGCGGGGTAAAGCCTGGTATCGTGCTGGGCGAAACGGATGAACTTGGCTTCGCCGCCGTGCAGGATCGCGCTCACGTCCACGATTTGCACGCAACCATTCTCCACTTGCTCGGTCTCGACCACAAGAAGTTGACGTTCAAGTTCCAGGGCCGGGATTTTCGCCTGACCGATGTCCAAGGGGAACTTGTGGAGAAACTCCTCGCCTGAGCACAGTTCTTCAATCGAAACATTCAAAACCGATTGCCGACAAAGTAAGACAGGCGTCCCGCCTGTCTTCCGGGTGGCGCTTTCGATGTGAAAGCGGGGCTGAATTGGCAAGAAGGTTGGCCGGGCACGGCACTGCATGCGCGCCCAGGAGACAGGCGGGACGACTGTCCTACTTTGAGGTTACTCGCCACGATTTGTGGGTACTCAGCCATTGAATTGGCAATCGGCGCTCAATCGTCTACTTTTTTTCATGTCTTTGATTGGAGAGTTCTGACACATTCCAATCCATGATTCTCACCGAAGACGAGCGGAAGAGTTTGCTTCAGGTTCAAAATCGTTCGCCGCATGAGTTGTTAGGGATGCATCCGCTGGCGGATGGTTCCGGCGTCGTTGTGCGAGCCTTTTTGCCGGGCGCGGCGAGCGTCGAGGTCGTTCCGACCCATGAGAAGGACAAGCCGCGCCTCAAACTCAAACGAATCCACAAGGACGGTCTCTTTGAAGGTGTCGCGAAAGAGGCGAACCAGGTTTACGCCTACGATCTGATCCTCACCGACCGCGCCGGCAACCGTCGCCAAACCCGCGATCCCTATTCTTTCCTGCCGACCCTCAGCGAAACCGATCTCTATTTGTTCGGCCAGGGAAATGAGCGGCGCATCTACGAGAAACTCGGCGCGCAACTCCGCACGATTGATGGAGTCGTCGGAACCAGCTTCGCGGTCTGGGCGCCCAATGCCCAACGGATCAGCGTGGTCGGCGATTTCAATGGGTGGGACGGCCGGATTCATCCAATGCGATCGCTCGGCGTGTCCGGGGTTTGGGAGCTGTTTATCCCCGGCGTGGGCGAAGGTACGCTCTACAAGTATGAAATAAAGGACCTTCACGGAGCCATCTCGCTCAAGACGGACCCCTACGGATTTTTCTTCGAACCCGCTCCTAAAAACGCGTCGATTGTCTGGAACAATACGAAGTTCAACTGGACGGATGATGCGTGGATCCAACGGCGCCGCGAACAAAACCCGTTGCGCTCACCGATGAGCATCTATGAAGTTCACCTCGGTTCGTGGCGCAAGAAATCGCTTGCCGAATCGCTCAGCTATCGCGAGCTCGCCGAACCACTGGTTGATTACCTCCGAAAACTTGGATTCACTCACGTCGAATTCATGCCCGTCTCCGAGCATGCTTTTTATCCGTCGTGGGGCTATCAGGTCACGGGCTTCTACTCGACCACCAGCCGCTTTGGCACACCGGACGATTTCCAATATCTGGTTAACGCGCTTCACGCGGCGGGCATTGGAGTGATCATCGATTGGGTGCCGGCCCATTTTCCCCGCGACGATTGGGCGCTCGCCCGCTTCGACGGCACCGCGCTCTTTGAACATGAAGATCCGCGCAAAGGCGCGCACCAGGATTGGGGCACGCTGATTTTTAATTTTGGCCGCCATGAGGTGAGGAATTTTCTCGCCGCGAACGCCCTTTTTTGGTGCGACCGTTTTCACATCGACGGCCTGCGTGTCGATGCCGTGGCTTCGATGCTTTATCTGGATTATTCGCGCAAGGAAGGCGAATGGATTCCCAATCAGTATGGCGGCCGGGAAAATCTCGAAGCCGTCGAGTTTATCAAACACTCCAATTATCTCGTCCATACCGAGTATCCCGGCGTGATGACGATCGCCGAGGAATCGACCGCCTGGCCGATGGTTTCGCGCCCGCCGTACCTCGGCGGACTTGGTTTCTCGTTCAAGTGGAACATGGGCTGGATGCACGACACGTTGTGCTACTTCAAGCGCGATCCGATCTATCGGAAATATCACCAGAACGATCTCACGTTCGCGATGCTCTACCATCATAACGAAAATTTTATTCTGCCGCTGTCGCACGATGAGGTGGTGCACGGCAAAGGCTCGCTGCTCGGCCGCATGCCCGGCGACGACTGGCGCCGGTTTGCGAACCTCCGAACGCTGCTGAGTTATCAATGGCTCTTTCCCGGCAAGAAACTCCTCTTCATGGGCGATGAATTTGGTCAGAGCGCGGAATGGGACGCCAACGGGGAATTGGACTGGTGGCTGTTGGAGGCGGGACCGTACCATCGCGGCGTCCAGCAACTCGTCGAAGATTTGAACAAATTGTATGCGAGCGAACCCGGCCTCTGGCAATCGGATTACGACACCGACGGTTTTTTCTGGGTCGACGCTTCCGATCACGAAAGCAGCGTGCTCGCGTTCGTGCGCCAATGTGCCAACCGGACCGGCCAACTGCTCGTCGTGCTCAATCTCACACCGACGCCGCGCTTGAAATATCGGATTGGTCTGCCCCAGGGCGGCTTCTGGCAGGAGGTGTTGAACAGCGATTCCGAGATTTACGGCGGCAGCAATCAGGGAAATCTTGGGGGTGTCACCGCGGAGACCTATCAGGTGCAGAATCAACCGTTCT
>JBDTOW010000119.1:0-8514 GCA_039933075.1 Verrucomicrobiota bacterium
CAGCGCCCACGCCAACCGTTGCACGGGCGTCATCATTTCCGGTGACCTTCGTTGGCAAAGCAAAGAACGATGCGAGACTGCCGGAATCGAAGCCGTGCCTTCCCCAGGCAAATGGAGGCAGTCGTTGCGCAGGTGGGTTTCATTTTGCCTGAACGCGGACGAAGCGGTGGGGTGTGCCGGCATCTGCGGGCAGAGTAACCGTCTGAGGTGAGGTGACGGGAATAAGGTTCGTGATAGTGGTCCAGCCGACGAAATCGACGGTAGCCTGGATTACGCAGGCGTGATTGACTCCGCCCCTCAGGCTGAAGCTGAAGCTGGCATCGGAGAGCAGTTGCGGACTGCCAAGTTGGATGGTGGTTGGCAAAGCATTTGTCGGAAGCGGCAGCACGTTGAACGTAAACGTTGTGTCCAGGCTGATGATATTTGTCGTTTCACCTGCACGCTGACCAGAGAGCTGGAACGTAACGTTATAGACACCGTTCGTGGTGAAACCCCAATTGAAATGTTCGTGGCTGCCGATGATTTGGGTGTGTACGTCCGTCGCATCAATGCCATCGGCACTGTCCATCTGGATGTCATATCCGCCGGGGGACGGATTCTGCCAGAGGCCGAATTGACGAGGGCCGTCAACCGCTTTCAATCGAAACGTCAGGTTACCGTTAAACACACCGGAGGGAACGCCCGTCCTGCCTGCTGGCGACGGTGTTTCGGCCGAAAGTCCCCAGGTAGAGCACCGCCGGGTCCTGGCTTGCCGGAAGGACCCACAACGGAGCGCCCTCGTTCCCGAGGGGTGTGCCTGCCGGCAGCGTTTTTTTAGCGGCTTCCGCGACCACCAGGTACACCTCATTGCTTTGATAAGCGACGGTGTGATTCACGTCGAAAACAAGAATGCTGAGTTGGCTCGTGGCGCTCGCATCGTAAGCAGCTTGGATATCCGTGTGTTCAACCGTGAGCAGCGCTTTGGGTTTCAGTACCGAGAAAGTGTAAGTAACCGCTCCGCTGGACACGGTCTTGTTTCCTGCAACGAGGGTTCCCGATACTTCAAGCACGACCTTGTAATCTCCCGGCTGAGTAAATGCCCAGTTGAGGTAGCTGTCGCCGCCGCCTTGCACCGTCGCAACATCGTTGGTCGAGACTCCATCAAGGCGGTCGAAATCGACGATGGGGTTGCCGAAGGTGTCCGCTCCATAAGAAAAGAAATTACCCGGCCCAGTCACGCTCTTCAGCGCAACCTGGACCTGATTGCCGACGAACACAGCGTCAGGTATCCCATCGCCGCCGTAGCCTAGATAACTAACTATCTATGTGCGATTCTCGAACAGTTGCGGCCTCCCAATTCAGGGAACGAAGCGCACTGAGTGGGACGACGTGCGGAAGCGTGGTTAAACTGGTTGAAGTTCGATGAGATTTCCGATACGAAAGTCACGAGCGATAAAGATCGTTCGCATCGGAGATTCGCTCTTTGGTTGCACCATCTCAAACCGTTTCTTAGTCTCTCGGCATGCAAAGCCCGGAACGGAACGACTCGTTTCTTGGCCGCAAAGAGGAACTGGCCCGACTAATGACCTGCTGGCGGCAAGTTACTGGCCCCGGTCCTAAGCCCCAGGTTGTACTCCTGCTCGCGGACAGTGGATATGGCAACACCCGCCTCCTGCACGAGTTCTATCACCAGATAAGCGTTGAGGAGAACGGCCCCAATGGGGATGGCTACTGGCCCGACCGCCTATGCGAGGATTTCCAGGCTATGCGCCTGAACCCGCGGTGTGCAATCCCGCCAGGCCCATACCCTGGCTCTGGTGGGGAATGCGCTGGACGCAGCGCATCGGCGGACGCGTCGTCCAGCGGAACGAGAGTGTGAATGAGGGCTTGCGCGGTTCGCTTAGCGAACTTGAGGCGCATGCCTTCCCATTAATCAAGAAGCGCAGCCTGCGCCATGCGGCGGATAGCTTTGCCTGGAGCAGTGTGCAACTCGCCAGTTCGTTGTTCCCGCTGGCCTCGTTCGCCACCCATGCCCTGCATTGGCTCAATGAAGTCAAGGAACTCGCTGAAGGCAGCGAGAGCGGCCGCCATCTGTGGCATCACTTCAAGGAAAAGTTCTCTGGCAATGCCCAGCCCGAGTCTCCCGAACTCGCATATCGGCCGGTGGTCCACGAGGAAGTGAGAAAGAGCATCTCTGGCCGCGCGTTCGACTTCGCCCGAGGCTTCCTCGACACGACCGTCAAGGAACTGCCCACCTTCCCTCTCATCCTCGTGCTCGACGACGCGCAGGAGGCTGACTCATCTTCTCTGGCTTTCGTAGAGAAACTCTACCGTGACGCAAACAAGAACCGGCCCCTGCTCGTCATTGCCACGCATTGGGAGCGGAACTGGAAATTGCAGGAAGACCCGCCTTTGCCGATGCCCTCGGTCAACGAACCGCCCGATGCACTGTTCCAACTCGTCGAACGGCTTCCAGGACCAGAACCGGAAGTGGCGCGACTGCGTCGTGAGCGGCGACGACTTTGCCCATCCCTGTTTCCACCCAGTGCTCCTCGGCGAGTTGGATGAATGCGCAAAGATCCTTGCGCTTGCCCATCCCGGACTCGGCGAGGCCACCGGCGCGCATATTCTCGAGAACGTCAGCGGAAACCCCAAGGACCTCTTGCGCTTCCTTCAAATGGTTTCGAACCGACTCAGGGGCGAATGGTGCTGGGAGGGCGGCTCGAAGGACAATGACCTCACGCGCGAAGGCTTGGCCGCGCTTCGCGCCCTTCCGAAGGAACCTGATAGGATTTTGGAATTGCTCCTGGACGACGGGAGGATAAAGGAACCGGCCATCATCGAAGCCCTTAGCCTTAGCAGCCATCAAGGCTTTCAGTTCCTGCACGAACTTACCGAGGCCGTGGCGCGCGAACTGGGCCCCCCCGCCCATCGACGAGATTCCGCGCTGCTCCAGCGCGCGCATCATCCCCACAACTTGGTTGCGCCGCTGCCGCAGACGCGTGTACCCGCGAGCGAGTTTCGCGAGGCCCTTGTGTGTGAACTTCTCCGCTCCCAACAACCCAAGGCATCACCCCAGCGAGTGTCTGACGCCCTCCGCTCCGTCCTCCTCCGCAGGATGACTGGCCGCGAGAAAAACTCCGTAGCCGATCCCGCCAACAATTAAAAGGGCAAATATTACAAGCAGAACCTGGAACGGACTCCGCGGTTGGTTCTTCAGGCGCATTTTTTGTGCGTTACCACTTTCCCTTTGCGCGGCAAGAAATTTTCGATATTAAACCCGTGATACTCGATGATCCTCATCTTTGAAGCGAAGTGAAAAAGCCGGCAACGAATCACCTGTTCTGGGCGACAATTCTTGTTCTGCTGACTGGAGCAGTTTCGGCGAGCCCGGCGGATTCCCTGAAAGAAATCAACCTGCCTGGCGCCGATACGAACCGTCTGTTGGCGATTGTCGGCATCACGCTGATTGATGGACGGGGCGGTTCGCCGGTTCCGGATGCCGTGGTGGTGGTGCGAGGCGATAGAATCGATGCCGCAGGGTCCCGAAGCTCCATCCGCATTCCTCGGGAAGCGGAGGTCTTCGACGGCAAGGGCCGGACGTTGTTGCCCGGCTTCATGGATTCGCATTTTCATATCGAGCGCGACTATGAATTGCCGCGGCTCGTGTTGTCCCACGGCGTCACCTCGGTGCGCGACCCGGGGCAGTGGATTGAAGTCTATGACCCGATTCGCCGATCCGGCTTGGCCCAACCTCGCTGCTTCGTCGCCGGGCCGCACCTGGACTGGCCGCCGCACGCCTACCACAAGGATGCTTTCGCGGTCACGAACGCAGATGAGACTCGGCGTGCGGTCAATCGCTTTGTGGACCAAGGCGCCTCGGTCATCAAAGTGTATTATCGTCTGCCGCTGGAGTTGATTGGCGTCGCGTGCGAGGCCGCTCATCAACGCGGCGTGCCCGTCACCGCACATTTGGAACTCATCGATGCCGATGCCGCCATTCGCGCGGGGCTGGACGGCGTTGAACATGTCACGTCCTTTGGAACTGTGGTCGCCGAACCGGCCGAAGCAGAACACTTCCGCAAAATCGTCGCGGCTGACAACGAGGCACGCCGCAAAGCGCGCTATGAGCTTTGGAGCCGGCTGGATCTCCGCGCTTCCACCCGCGTTCAACCGTTGCTCGACCTGATTGTGAAACGAAAGATTTTTCTTTCGCCCACGCTCGCGGTCTTCGAGAGACGGAGAGGCGACGAGGGTGTCACCGAGGTCGAGGCCCGCGGTTTTGAGAACATGATCGAGTTCGTGCGGCTGTGCCATCGCGCTGGCGCCAGGATTGTGGTCGGCTCCCATTCCACGGTTCCCAAAGCCGAACGCGGCTGGGCGTATCAACGCGAGATGGAACTGCTGGCCGAATGTGGATTGACGCCCATGGAAGTCGTCGGCGCGGCCACTCGGAACAACGCCGACTTTTTTGGCGTTTCCGCCCGGCTCGGAACCATTGAGCCGGGCAAGCTGGCTGACCTGGTGTTGATCGACGGCGACCCGTTGAAGGACATCCAGACGATGCGCAGAGTCGAGCCGGTGATGTTGAACGGTCGATGGATCACTCCGCCACAGAGTGATAAATAATGACGAGGCCGACGATCTCCGCGAAGAATGCTTCGCATGAACACCTCAGCTCAAGCGGTTGGTATCGACATCGGGGGCTCCAAAATGGCCATCGCCGTCGTGAACACTGCCGGCGACATCCTGGCCCGCACCACGCTAGCGACCGAAGCGGGCCTGGGCTTCGGCCGCGCCATCGATCGCTTGAGCGGCGTGATCGAAGAACTGCGCGCCCATACGAATTCGTCGTCGCCGCTTGCAGGAGTGGGGATCGGCTGCGCCGGGCCGGTGGATCCAATCCGCGGATTGATAAACAATCCTTACACTCTCGAAGGCTGGAACCGCTGCGACATCGTAACTCCCTTGCGCGAGCGTTTCGGCGTCCCCGTGCATCTAGAGAACGACGCGGATGCGGCGGCGGTAGGCGAATGCTTCTCCGGGGCTGGCCGCTGTTTTGATCCCGTCGTTATGCTCACCTCCGGCACCGGAGGTGGCGGCGCGGTCGTTGTGAACGGTCGCGTCTATCGCGGCATGAACGGCGAGCATCCTGAACTGGGCCACATACCGGTGGCGATGGACGGTCCGTTGTGCTATTGCGGGATCCGAGGCTGCCTCGAATCGCTGGCTTCCGGTACGGCGATCGGGGCGGCGGGAAAAGGACTCGGATTGGCGGACGCGCGGGCTGTGTTCTCCTCCGTAGCCAGCGGGAACATCGCCGCGCAGAGTATCCTGGAATGTGCCCTCGGAGCGGTCGCCTCCGCGGGTTGGACGCTTTGCCACACCATCTCGCCGCAGCGATTGATTCTGGGGGGGGCGGCATGATGGACGATCACTTTAGGTTGTTCGCCGACGCGATCCGAGCGCGACTGCAACGCGCCACGCAGTTCACCCGTGACCAGGTGAGTGTGGTGCGCGCCGCGCGCGGCAACGACGCTGGCGTGGTGGGCGCGGCGGCGGTCGCTTTCCAACACGTCGAATCCCTCTAATTGAATAATCATCCGCTCCACAATTGTGAGTCCGCAAACCTCAATTCGTCCAACAAATGAAGTCACTTCCCCTTGCGAGTGTCCGGAAGGCTTGCCATCTGTTCCATCCATCCAGAATCGAGCGAGGTCGTAATCCCAGCGATGTACACCTTTCGGGACGCCACTCGCATGAATCATCAAGACCAAACTATGGGTTGACCCGAGGAAATAGCGCACCCCGATCAGGCTCCGCAGCACTTCTTGTACTTCTTACCGCTCCCGCATGGACAAGTGTCGTTGCGTCCGACTTTAGGCTGAGAGTAATATGGTTTGGTAACCCGCGCGGCGCGCGGAGCCTCGCTATTGGCCGAGACTTGCCGAAATCCGCCCCACCAGCGCGTTTCCTGGATCACGTCGGTGATGGGTGGATGTCTTCTCGCAAACTCCTCGATCAAAGCGCCGCGCGGTGCGTGTTCGACTTGATCCAGGTCCTCCGCACGCACGGCGGAGGGTTGAAGCAGACCTTCCTGCAGGGCGCGGCGCAACTCGGCAAACCCGGAGATGAACTCGAGTTGCACGCAAACCAGGGCGAGATCGCTCCAAACCGAATGGCCCACTCGTTCCAGACCTTCGCGTGCCAAGAAGATGAGCGTGTTTTCTGCCTCCGGCCGCGGCCATTCTCCCCAGGCAACCAGAACCCCGAGCGCGCGCAGGGCTTGTCCACGGCAAACCGGATTCGCCTCCCGGTTCGTCGCGATGCTTTTGAGCGGCTCGATGTTTCCGTCCCAGACGGAGGCGAGGAACCGAGAACCGTGATGCTCGATGGTATCGCCTCCCAATTCGAGCGCGTCTTCGCCAGCCAACGAGAACCAGCGCAGAAATAGAGGATACGCCCGCCGGTCCCGCCACTTGGCTAAAAAGTAAGTCGCATAATTGAACAGCATGCCCTCTTTCGCGAAGCTGCCGTTCGGATCCTCAACCCCACGTTGGATCGCTTGCAGGAAAACCTCCGCCAGTTCCTGCTGATGCTGGTTGACACCGGCAAGCGCCGCGATCGGTTGCGTGGCTCGCACCTCGGAAAGCTGAGCCACGATCCGCGCCGGCGGTAAGAAATTGGGCAAGACCATCGAGGTGGCCGCCGCCGCCCCTGTGAGAGCGTGCGCGTGCACCAGAGAGACGGGTTCGGGCGTCGTTTCATCTGTAGAATCCGGAGTGCTCATCCGACTACAAAACTCCGTCCCCATCTCTTTGTCGAGTGGCTTCGTAAATGGGTGAAACAATTATCACGACCGCCAACCGGAGGAGTAGGAAGCGATCAAGTCAGAAGCGACGAACCGCTGATCTCCGCTGATGTTCGTGGATAGTCTGAGATTTCGAGACCACAATCATAACCTGAAGTAGATGATTGTTTCTCGCCAGCGTTGTCGGGTGAAGCGCAAAAGGATTTGAAATGCGGGTTTGGTTTGGTTGCGCGTCAGTTTGCGGCCGATGAAGTGGAACGCGAACCGGTCTTGTGAAAAAGTGAAGCGGAGGCGGTTCAGTTCGGCTTCACATAGGGAATCAGCCTGGTGTTGCTGCACGTGGCGGCAGAATCCATGAGCGTCATGGGCTGCGGATTGTTCGCGCGTCAGCCAGTGGGTCCGGGCATAAGCATTTATAAATTCTTCGTTGGCTTATAATGGCGCGCGCGCCTGTGTTGCGACATCATCTCTGCAAAAGAAGAAAGGAAGCGAATTATGAATGAAACATTAAATCCAGACGCGTCGCAGCCTCAAGGCGTAAGCCCGCCGGAAGGGACTCCAGATCCACAGACTTCCTCGGGTGTTGCTCTGGTAACATTGTGTGACGTCGGCGAGGCTGATCGGTTAATCTTTGCTGCAATAACTGACAGCGAAGATGACAATGAAATCAAAGCAGTTTCTCCTGGAAATTGAGCAAGTGCGCCGGCCACTGGAAGTCTGGCGACTTACCCGCAAACCAGGTCACCGCATTCCCCAAAGCCTCTGGAGCGCCTTGGTAAAGTTGGGCAGAGCCTACGGGATCAGTCCGGTCAACCAAGCTCTGCGTGTGCTGCGGACCTCGCAACATCTCGACAAATTCAAATAACTTCGGTGTATCAACAGTTCCTTGGTAGTTCGCCTGCGGATTCATTTTCCAAACCGGCAACACACTTAGGATTTGCTTTAGCACAAAAACGTAGACTGGAATTCCTTTCGCTTTTGCTTCCAGGTATTCCAAGTTGGTTACGGACCTCCCCGATCCGTTTTGTGAGCCATAACGAGCTCCGACGATGAGGACGAAAATATCCGCTCGTTCTTTCACTGCTCGCAAACAGTTTTCCACAGGACTTGTCTGTGGACTGACTGGGAAGGCCGGTGTTTCCGAACGAACCGGGTCAAGTCCCATGTTCTCCAGGAAGCGTTTCATGTCTGCTCGAACTTTGTTCAGGTCGTAGCAGGTTGAGCTGACAAACACAGACGGAGAGTATCCTTTTGGCAGAAGAGTTGCGAGGAAACCTTGGGCACGTCCCAGCCGGGCAGGTAACAGTGAACACGATCCTGGAAGGCAGTGTCGTCGCGCATTTCCTGCGGCAGCGGCCCGAACAAGTGCCCGATCTTTTGCTGGTGCTGGACGTTCACGTCGAAATTGCCAACCATCACGACGCAGCCATCGGCTCGAATGTTTTCTTTGCCCCGGCTAAACTCGCCCGATTCCAAGCCACGCCACTTTCAATCCGCTCGATGATTCGCTTCGTCACCGTTTAGTAGACATCGAACTTTTCCCGCTCCAGCGGCTTCGGCAATCCGTCCGCTTCCATTTCGGAGCGGCCCATGTCCCGCTCCGGCTCCATCCTGTCCATTGCCCTGCGTCTCCTCGAAGGACTCCCATTTACCTATGAACAGAGCGCGAATCGCTCGTTGAGCCCTTCTTGCCGGGCGACCGATTCTTTGAACCGTCGAACTTC
>JBDTOW010000120.1:0-8481 GCA_039933075.1 Verrucomicrobiota bacterium
AACGGGATTCCGCAACGAAGCCCAGGGTTGCGAGGAACGAGCTACCCTGGGTAAGGCGTTCGCAAAAATTCAACCTCAACGGGGTTGCGACGTGTGGTGCATGTTGACCGAAGCCGAAACCCCGTTGGGGTTTTGTCTTTCTGATTCGTTGTCCCAGGGTAGCTCGTTTCTCGCAACCCTGGGCTTGGGGACGCAATCCCTTTGGGATTGGCGGACTTTCAGAAACTGATTTGCGCCGGCGCGTCATTTGCCGGCAAGGTGAGGGTGGAAGCCGCGGGTTTTGACGCGAATTCGGTACAAGGATTTGTCGATGGTCACATAGAGTGAATGGGCATCGTCGCCGAGGCCAAACTCGACGTTGCTTGGAATTCCTTTCCAGTCATCAAACAACCCCGTCTGGTTGCGCGGTCCAGTCTCGACAAACGCCAGTTCCCGGCCGGTGGGATCGATCACCATAACTCCGGGCCGGGCGAGGCTGCGGCAAGCCAGATAAATATTCCCTTGCGTATCCACGGTCATCCCGTCGCAGCCGTTCTCCTTGCCAAAATCGACAAGTGTTCGCGGCGATCCGCTGACCAATCCCTGGTCATCCAATGGAAATGCATAAACCTTCATCGCGCCGCGCTTTGGTTCGGGATCGGTGGGCCGAAGCCGGTTGCCACCGTTGTTGTGATCGCCGATGTACAACGTCCTCTGGTCCGGACTGAGCACAATGCCGTTGGGCTTTTCCGGCGCGCGGGTGATTTCGATCACGGTGCTATCACGGTTCAATCGATACACCGCTTCACGGTCCAGTTCTCGCGGCTCAGTGCCGCCGTAGCGGGGGTCCGTAAAATAGATGCGGCCTTTGAGATCAACGCACAAATCGTTGGGCGAATTGAAACGGTGACCTTGAAAGCGGTCGGCGAGCGTGACGCCGTTCTTCGTTTGGAGATCCCACCGAATGAGTCGCCGGCCGCCACCATCGGCGCCATCGCAGGAAACCATGGAGCCGTCCGAGAGAAAGGTCAGGCCATTCGACTTCCCGGATTCGGCGGTAAACACCGATACCTTTCCGGTCTTCGGTTCATAACGGAGGATCATACCGTTGTCTTTGCCGAAGGGCATGTCGGTGAAATAAATGCTGCCGTCGGGCGCCACCGCCGGACCTTCGGTGAGTCCGCTGTTTAATTGAGCCTGGCGGGTGTGCAGCAATTCAAGTTTGGAATCCGCTGGCAGGATGGTGTTATCCGCCGCCCGGCATAGGCGGACGTTTTCGGCTGAGCAAACGACCAGAACGGAGAATATTACAATATGGGCGCGCATGATTTTCCTCGATTGATGTTATCCAATTCTACTCCGGGCATTTGGTTTTATACACGACGCCCGAAATAACGCCGCATGAGGGCACGCGGCCTACAATGCCCTGTAGGCCGGGTCCCCTGACCCGGCGACGTTGACTTATGACGCTGCGTATAGAACCAGCGCGAATCCAGCTTTGAAAAACAAAAAATCTCGAAACGTCCGTAAATATTGGCTGAAATACATTCTTCAAAAAATGAGTCACTAACAAACAGCCATTTTGAGTGAAATGGAATCTACCCTGACATCCTGCGCAATCGCAAGAATAGAATCGCGCTGGCCAGCAATCCAGTGCAATCCAGCAATCCGGGGCACGACAAAATTCTTGAATTCCTCTTCGTTACCTTCGTTTCCTTTTGTTGAAGTCCGTCATGCATCCTCTTTACCACATGCCGATGATCCTTCCCGGCGCCAATCAATGAGACCAAGACCGCTGGAGCGGAAGCTCGAAGAATTGTCAATAGAAGGGAACGAAGTCGAAGCAAGCGATCAGAAAGTGCAGAGCTGATCCACCCAATTGGAGAGCGGGACGGAATGGAATTTTCTAGATACTGATGGAAACCTTGTCCTCGAAAGATATTTCGAAGCTTGTGTCGCGCACCATCCTGTATTGGAAGTGCTCAAAGTTCCCGCAGTCCTTTACTGATTGACGGCTCGATAAAACCGCTGCCCGTGCCCTGCGGCGGATGTGTCGCTAATTGTCACCGAGGCTCCGTTCAGTGTCGCGTTTGTAAACGCGGACCAGTCGAGCAGGTTGTCCGAGGTCTCAATGCGGTAGGTGAAGCCGGGTTCGCCGTCCAGCGTCAAACGGTACCCGGAGAAGGCGGAGAATCGGCCGGACGTCACCGTCGACGCCGGAACGAGAATGACCAGGTTTGCTGTTTGGCTGAAAAATGTTCCTACGACGTCCCGGATCGCTGCGCTATAATTGCCATTGTCCTTCAAATGAACCGCGGAGAGCGTCAGTTCGGCGTTCGTCGCGCCCGCAATGGGCACGCCGTTGAACAGCCACTGATACGAGAGGGGCGCGTTGGCAATTGCTCCGACGCTGAACTTTACCGTCGTGCCGGCGAGCACAGCCTGGCTTTGCGGTTGGGTAATCACGAGCGGTACAAATGAATCGGGAACCAAATAAGTTCGGAACACCAAATCAAATCGATCTTCGAACAGCGTCCCGCTCGGATCCGTGAAAATCAGTCTCCCGTCCGGATACGGAACATTCGCGCTTATTGGGATCGAGAAGGGATCCGACATGGAAGCGCCGCCCGTAAACAAAAAGCTGTACTTCTGTCCACCCACAATCGGAACGTTCATCAGGAATGGGATCCAGCTCAGCTCCGCTTGAGAGGCGACAATTTGCGCGGAAGCCGTCTGAAGCAATTCACCGGAGGCGCCTTCCCCTGCGTAAATCTCGAGAGTTCCATCACTATCAATCGGACCGAGGAATCCCACATCGATTTGTGCGAGCGTTCCAGTCCCGCCCGCGGTAAAGGACTGGCCAATCTTATATCGCGGCAGCCTCCGGGCGCCCGTGCTGCCGTCGGTGGCAGTCTGTTGCTGATCGACGTTCGAGCTCTTGATGTCAATAAAATCGATTTCCACCTGGCTGCCATCGCTAATCGGGCTTCCACCACGGGTGCCTTCCCGATTGTAGAAGCCAACTTTTTGGCCCGGCGCGCTGATGTCCGAGAATCTGAGCAAAGGACTCAGCAAATCATCAAAGTAGAATTTTATGCTCGTTCCGTCGTCGGTAATTTTGAAATCGTAGAATTGATTTGACGAGAAGTTATGGTTCGTCTTGACGATCACCTCTTGGGTATTCAGCAGATTCCTTTCGATCGCAAAAATGTTGGACTCGGTTCCGAGGTCGTTCTGCATCGCGATCGAAACGGCAATTCCATTGTCAAACGCGCGCTGCGCGCTGGTGGATTCGCCCGTAGTTCGGAGGACAATCCGGAGCACGTCGCGGACATTTCCAGTGAATCGAAATCGCCCGGATATCTGCACCGGGTTCTTCAGCGGGTCTTTTGTCAGGAGTTGCCCGCGATTGCGTAGGGTCAAAATGCCATTGGTCACGACGACCGAGGAATCTGGCATTGGTTTGCGCATCTCCCAAAGTGCGGAGCTGGTTTGCGCGTCGTCAAACGTATCCAGCAGATCGTTTGCCCGTGCTGAGTTGGACACGGCCAGACATGTGAGAAGAAACAAAAATGTTCGTGAATTCATAGAATCTGCAAGCTAATGCTCAATAGTTTTTTCGACGTTAACTCAGATTAACTGAAGGCAAGCATGAACCTTGATCTTGTCCGCGGAGTGCTTTCGGGCAAGGATGAGGTGCATGATTACTGATTCGTCCGTCATCCGGGGCTGCCGCTTGGGCCATCGCCTGGTGGTTGGCTTCTTCTGGTTAGCCTCGGCGGCCGTGGCATCCGCACAGGATCTTTCGTCCACTTATCTTAAAGGTCCGTATTTACAGGCGCCCGGGGCTGACACGATGACCATCATGTGGGAGTCGTTCACGAATAAACCGGGCATTGTGCGCTACGGTCTGAGCGGAGTTCTCGATCGAGCGTTGCGGCTGGAGATGCCCCGGGCGTTGCCGGCGATAACGAACTTCTCGGTCACCAATATCACCGCCGAAGCCAAGACGAATATCGCGAATGTATCTATCACAAACGTGGTATTTCTCTACGAAATGACGCTCACGAATTTGCGGCCGAACTCGGTTTACGCTTACTCGGCCGAAACGGATGGCGCGCGCACGCCGCCGAGGAATTTCAAGACGTTCGGCGCGCATCCGGACAAGGTCACCTTCATCGCGTATGGCGACACGCGCACCAACCCGAAAACCCACGCGGCCATTGCATCGAATTTCAAGCGTCACTCGCCGGATTTTATCCTGCACCTGGGCGACCTGGTAGGCGATGGCAAGCGTTACGACAATTGGGGCACGGAATTCTTCGGGCCTTTGGCGCGAGTGATTGACGAAGTGCCCATCCTGCCGGCGATCGGCAATCACGAATCGGACGGGACCAATTACCTGCAGTACCTGCATCTTCCCGGCAAGGAGCGATGGTATTCGTACGATGTGGGACCGGTACACGTCCTTTCACTGGATTTCCACTACGAGAAAGAAACGGAGGATCAATTCGCGTTCGCAAAAAATGATCTCATGAATTCGCGCGCGCCGTGGAAGATTGCGATGTTGCATTTCCCGGTCTTCAACATTGGCGGGCACGGCACCGGATGGGGCCACGCGGCTTACCTGCCACTTTTCCATAAGGCCAAGTTGGACCTGGTGATCGCCGGGCATTCGCATATCTATGAGCGGTTCCGACCGATTGCCTCCAGGCACGGACGGAACATGTGGCCCATCACCCACATCACTTCGGGCGGGGGTGGCGCACCCTTGTCGACGACTTACCCGCACCCGGCGTTGGCTGTACTCGCCGCGACCAATCACTTTGTGCTGATCGAGGCGACGCCGACCAGTTTGAAGGGCCGCGCGATTACCACCAATGATGCGGTGATTGATACGTTCGAGTTGACCAAGCACAACGGCAGGCCCCCGGCAAGTTACTTTGCCCAGGCCTATCCGGAAGAGGCGCTGAAACTCTCGTATGATGCGGCGTCAAGCCTGGCCGGCGGGCTGGCCTCGGTGCCCGCAACGAATTCATTCGCGCAGGTAATGCTTACCGTCCGCCCGCTCAACACCCTCAGGCCGCCGGTCGTTCTGGATATCAGCCTGACCCCGGCTTCGGCGCGATATTACGAGCTCGTTGGGGGCTCGCTGCGCGTGAAGACTCCATCGCGTACGGAATCGAACCGAGTCATGTGGGCTAGCGTTCGGGCAACGGGAAAGGGCAAGATCGTGGCCGAAGGCAAGGATAAGGAGCTATCTCCCGCGCTAATCTTTCAAGCCAGGATGATCGCCGAGGCGGTTGAGACGATTGCTTACGGACAGAAGTGCAAAGTGACGGAGGCTGCGGTGGAAGCTGCAAAACATCTCGCCGGGACGCAGTAGCCGAATTGAATATTCAACGACGCAACTATGGCTGACGCAAAGAAACACGTTTACGACGAAAGCAAAATCAAGACGCTCTCGTCCCTCGAACACATCCGGCTGCGCACCGGCATGTATATTGGCCGGCTCGGCGATGGCTCGCACTACGATGACGGCTGCTACGTCCTCTTGAAGGAGGTCGTCGACAACGCCATCGACGAATTCATCATGGGCCACGGCAAAGAGGTGCAAGTCAACATCGATGGCACTTCCGTCAGCGTGCGCGATTTCGGACGCGGCATCCCGCTCGGCAAAGTTGTTGATTGCGTTTCGAAGATTAATACGGGCGCCAAGTACAACGACGACGTTTTCCAATTCAGCGTCGGCCTGAACGGCGTTGGGACCAAGGCCGTAAACGCATTATCGAAAGATTTCGTTGTTCGCAGCCACCGTTCGGGCGAATACGTCGAGGCGTTTTTCAAGCAAGGCAAACTCAAGAACCAAAAGAACGCCAAGGCTGGCAACGAACCCGACGGCACGTTCATCCGTTTCGAGCCGGACCCGGAAATTTTCAAGAAGATCGAGTTCCTGCCTGAGCATGTCGAGCGGCGGCTCCGCCATTACAGCTATCTCAACACCGGGTTAAAGCTGATTTACAATGGCAAGACGTTTCAATCGCGCAACGGCCTGCTCGATCTGGTCATCGAGGATCTGCAGTTGGACAAGAGCGAACCGATTTATCCGCCGCTCCACTATGCGAGCAAGACACTCGAGTTTTGCTTCACCCATAGCAACAGCCGCTACGGCGAGACATTTTACTCGTTCGTAAACGGCCAGTACACTGCCGACGGTGGCACGCACCTGAGCGCCTTTCGCGAGGGTTTGTTGAAGGCGGTTAACGAACATTCCAAAGCGGGTTACGAAGGCGATGACGTTCGCGAGTGCATGGTTGGGGCGGTTTCGATTCGGTTGAAGGACCCGGTCTTTGAATCGCAGACCAAGAACAAACTTGGCAACACGGAGATTCGCTCCGACCTGGTCAACAAGGTTCGCGAGGAGTTGCTCCACTTCTTTAATCGCAACAAGGAGATCGCGGAAAAAATCATCGCGAAAGTCGAGGACACCCGGCAGCTCCGCAAGGAACTGCAGGAGGTGAAAAAGCTGGCCCGCGAACGCGCCAAAGCCATCACTCTCCGCATCCCGCAACTCAAGGACTGCAAAGTTCATTTGGACAAGAAAAAAGGGAAAGGCAGAGAGTCGATGATCTTCATCACGGAAGGCCAATCGGCGGCGGGTTCGATTGTGAGTTGCCGCGATGTGAACACGCAGGCGATATTCGTGCTCAAGGGGAAGCCGTTGAACGTTTGGGATCTCAAGCGCGACATCGTTTACAAAAACGATGAAATGTATAATTTGATGCGCAGCCTCGACATCGAAGACAACCTGGAAGGTCTGCGTTACGAAAAGGTCATTCTCGCCACCGACGCCGACGTGGACGGATTGCACATTCGCAACTTGCTGATCACTTACTTTTTTCGTTTCTTCGAGCAACTCGTGCATGACGGCCACCTGTTCGTGTTGGAGACGCCGCTTTTCCGCGTGCGCAACAAGGAAAAAACGATTTACTCCTACAGCGAAGGCGAACGCGACGAGGCCGCGAAGACTTTAGGGAAGAGCGCCGAGATCACGCGCTTCAAAGGATTGGGCGAAATCAACCCAACCGAGTTTAAGCAATTCATCGGTCCGAACAAGCGCCTTAGCCAGGTCGAATACGCACCGAAACCGGAGAGCGCGAATATTTTCGACTTTTACATGGGCAAGAACACGCCCGAACGCAAAGAATACATCATGGCGAACCTCGTCGTGCCGGTGGAGGATTGACTGCCGCGGAGTTGACGCGCGATCTGACGGCCCACGCGATGTCTCGGCCGAGGCCAGCACAGTGTAATGCCGGAGGCACAACCCAGTCCTGACGCTGCGTGGCAGTGAATCCTTCGCCAAATTCACTGACCTTGGAAGATCAGGCACCGCCGTTGCGCCCCGAATTTGAGTTGAACTTGGCCTTGAATAAAGCAATCGCGTAATCCCGGTTCATTCGCGCGATAAAGTCCAGACTGATTTCTTTTGGGCACACGGCTTCGCACGACCCGGTTACCGTGCAACTGCCAAAGCCTTCTTTGTCCATCGTCTGGACCATGCCGAGGACCCGGCGATCTTTCTCGGCTTTGCCCTGGGGCAGAAGTGCCAGGTGAGACACTTTGGCTGCCACAAACAGCATTGCGGATGCGTTTTTGCAGGCCGCGACGCAGGCCCCGCAGCCAATGCACGCCGCCGCGTCCATTGCCAGTTCCGCGTCGTCCTTGGGAACCGGAAGCGCGTTCGCCTCGGGCGCCTGGCCGGTTCGCACGGAAACGAAACCGCCGGATTGGATGATTCGCTCAAAGGCGCTGCGATCCACGACGAGATCCTTAACCACGGGAAAGGAGCGGGCACGCCAGGGTTCGATGGTGATCGTGTCGCCGTCCTTGAAAAATCGCATGTGGAGCTGGCAGACGGTGGTGCCGCGTTGTCCGCCATGCGCTGCTCCGTTGATCATCAAAGAGCAGGTTCCGCAGATGCCTTCCCGGCAATCCGAGTCGAACGCGATGGGATCTTTCCCTTCCCCGATGAGTCGCTCGTTGACCACCTCGAGCATTTCCAGGAAGGACATCTCGGGAATGATATTGGCGGCCTGATACTCCTCGAATTGGCCCGGGGTATTCGCGTTCTTTTGCCGCCAGACTTTGAGAGTAAGATTCATCTTCGAATCGTTAATTTTACTTGTAGCTGCGCTGCGACATTTTCATTTCCTCGTACACGAGCGGCTCTTTGTGCAACACCGGCGGCTTGCCGTCGCCTTGAAATTCCCAGGCCGAGACAAAGGCAAAGTTTTGATCGTCGCGCAGCGCTTCGCCATCCTGGGTCTGAAACTCGGTGCGAAAATGTCCGCCGCACGATTCGCGCCGGGTCAAAGCATCCAGACAGAGCAACTCGGCAAATTCCATATAGTCGGCCACGCGTCCGGCCTGTTCGAGTTCCTGATTCAATTCAGCGGTTTCTCCCGTCACGTGGACATTTTCCCAAAATTCCTGCCGCAG